>JBARHM010000230.1:0-6463 GCA_049799235.1 Gallionella sp. | reverse complement strand
GGTTTTGGCAGAGGTGTAATCCGCTGCTTTCTGATGATCTTCAAGCTCGATTTTTTCACGGAACGCTACGGGCACTGAGGCGCGATGAGCTGCGATATGCGCAAGATGCCTGCGCGCCAGCCACAATTTGGCAAGTGTGGTGAGTGCCAAAGCGGCGATGAAAATAAGTGTGAATTGCGTGGCGGTCATTTGACGTGTCTTTCCAGTACCCGGGATATTACTTTAGATAGGCCCGTTTTGAAGCTGTTCAAGCACCGTGCTTGTGACACAATACATGCCTGGGCGTTCAAATTTAGGCATGCGAATTATGGCACAAAATCAAAATCATCTTATTTGGATAGACATGGAAATGACCGGTTTGAATCCGGATTCCGACCGCGTGATCGAAGTCGCGCTGGTGATTACCGATAACGATCTGCAGACAGTCGCCGAAGGCCCGGTGCTGGTGCTGCATCAACCGGACAGCGTGCTGGATGGCATGGATGCGTTGAACAAATCAACCCACAGCAAGTCCGGCTTGATTGAAAAGGTAAAAGCTTCCGCGCTGGATGACGCGATGGTCGAGGCAGAGATGATCGAGTTTCTCAAGGAATATGTGCCGTCCCGCACCTCGCCGATGTGCGGCAACTCGATCTGTCAGGATCGGCGTTTCCTGGCGCGCTGGATGCCCAAGTTCGAGGAATATTTCCACTACCGCAATCTCGACGTTAGCACGCTCAAGGAACTGGCCAAGCGCTGGAAGCCGGATCTGGCGCAGGGAATAAAAAAGCACGGCAAGCACGAGGCGCTGGCCGATATTTATGAATCCATCGGCGAGATGAAACATTACCGGGAACATTTCATCAAGCTCTGAAACGGTACTTGTCGAGCTGGCGTATACTTAATAAAATGTTTTGGCTGGAGATGATCATGACTACCGAAAATACCCTACCGATTCTCCATGACTATGATCAAGCACGGGTCATAGAGCGGCCAGATGGCTTCTACTGGCAGGATGAAGAGCTTGCCGACAAATTCTTCGGGCCTTTCCCCACCTTGCTCGAAGCGGTTCAGGACATGCTACTCGAAAGCGACAGCGACACGGACTTTGAGGTTGGGGAATCGCTTGAAGATGTGGAAGCGGAAATTGGTATCTCCAACTGGATCGACCCGGAGACCGGCGAACCTGCTGAAGACTCTTCAACACGTATCAATGATGATATTTAGCGTCAGTCATTTCTCTACGAGACGAGTTTCAATATCGCCATTCCCAACCCGGTTGCTCTTCAACTTCATGTCCGAAATCAGTTGTCATAACAAACCGGACCTTTGCCTTTAAGCCTTTACAAGAAACCGGGAATTTCGCCTGTTCTGTAATCGGCTTTAACAGGAAGCACATCAAGCCTATTTTGCAGCTCCCATCGCCAGGGCGCGCAGCCTGCTTTGCTCGAGTTCCTCAGCGTCTGGTACAGCAAGCCAGCCGTGCAGGTTTTCCAGAACCAGATCGGTCAGTGCGTGCATCCAGTCGTTATGTTCGTTGAGGCAGGGGATGTAGTGGTAATCGCCGCCGCCGGCATGTTGAAAGTCCTCTTTTCCCTCCTGCGCTAT
Source organism: Gallionella sp. (assembly GCA_049799235.1). Lineage (GTDB taxonomy): Bacteria > Pseudomonadota > Gammaproteobacteria > Burkholderiales > Gallionellaceae > Gallionella. Next base: position 4,876 of record JBARHM010000230.1, on the reverse strand, counting down.
TTCTTCGAGTGTCTCCAGACAGTCTGCGACAAAGCCTGGGCAGACTACGTCCACGCGCTTGGTCTTTTGCCTGCCCAGTTCATGGAGCGTGGCGGTGGTGTAGGGCTTGATCCATTCGGCTTTGCCGAAACGAGATTGGAAGCTGAGCGTGTATTGCTCCGGCTTCAATCCCAGTTGCTGCGCCAACAGGCGCGCGGTCTTGTGGCATTCACAGTGATAGGGGTCGCCTTTTTCCAGCGTGTACCGGGGTACACCGTGGAAACTCATCACCAGTTTGTCAGGCCTGCCGTTCTTCATCCAATATTCGTTGATGTTGTTCGCCAGCGCCTTGATATATGCGGGGTGGTCATGATAATTCCTGATGGTGCGCAATGCGGGGGTGTTGCGCATCTCGCGCAATTCGTCGAACACGACGTCGAAGGCGGTGGCGGTGCTGCTGGCCGCATATTGCGGATACATCGGTACGATCAGGATGCGTTGGCAATTCTGTTCCCTGAGCTTGCGCAGCACGCTGGGGATGGAGGGATTCCCGTAGCGCATCGCGTAGTCCACTACCAAGGATGCTTTGGTGCGCTCGCCAAGATAGCCTTGCAACAATGCAGCCTGTTTGGCAGTATGAACGCGCAACGGCGAACCTTCCTTGGTCCATATCGTGGCATATTTTGCTGCGGATTTCTTCGGGCGTACATTGAGAATGATTCCATTGAGAATCAGCCACCAGATGGGTCTTGGAATTTCCACCACACGCGGGTCGCCGAGGAATTCCTTCAGGTAGGGCCTTACCGCTTCGGCGGTGGGAGCGTCGGGGGTGCCAAGGTTGATCAGCAGGATGCCGGTTTTGGCCGCGGTGCCGTGCGTGTAGCCGGGTTCAATTTGATAGGCCATTAGTATATTCCTTCAGCAGTTGACGTATTGAAATCTAGTTTTGGGAAAGTGCATTGCCGAGCAATCGCGCGGTGATGTCCACGATGGAAATGACACTTTCATAGTCCATGCGTTTCGGACCGACAACGGCCAGCGTTCCGATTACTCTCCCATCTGCGGAATAAGGGGCGGTGATCACACTGCACTCGTCAAGCGAGGCCAGCCCGGATTCGCTGCCGACAAAGATGTGGATCCCTTGTCCCCTGCGGCTTGCATCGAGCAGCTGCAGCAGTTCGGTCTTTTGTTCGAACAAAGTGAACAGATTGCGCAACTGGTTCATGTCGGTGGACAAGTCCTGCACATGCAGCAAATTGTGCTCGCCGCTGATGACATATTCCTCCGATTTTTTCGCTTCAGCAGCATCCCCTGCCGCCAGCGCAGCCGCCATCAATGCGCTCATGTCCTGGTGGAGCTGCTGTAACTCGCCGCGCAGCCTGTCGCGTATCTGAGAGAAACTGCAGCCGACGTAATTCTGGTTAAGAAAATTGCCCGCCTCGGTTAGTTGTGACTGGGAGTAATCACGATCCATCAACAGAATACGATTTTCAACTTCCCCGTCAGGCATGACGATGATCAGCAGAACACGCTTTTCGCCCAGGCGCAGGAACTCGATCTGTCGTACCGTGATCGCACTGCGTTTTGCCGAGGCGACTACGCCGGTAAACCTGGTCAACTCGGAGAGGATGTTCGATGCCTGCGTGATCAGGCGGGAAGGATTGTCTGGCTGCAACTGGCTTTCCAATTGTTGCACACGCACACTGTCCAGTGGTTTTGTGACAAGCATGGTGTCGATGAACAGTCGGTATGCCAATCCTGTCGGAATACGACCTGCGGAGGTATGCGGGCTGCTGACCAGGCCGATCTCTTCCAGGTCGGACATCACATTGCGGATGGTCGCCGGACTGACTTCCAGGCCGGAATATTGTTGCAGCGTGCGCGAGCCAACCGGTTGGCCTTCGCTGATATAGCGTTCCACCAGTGTCTTGAGCAGGATATGTTCGCGTTCGTTGAGCATGAGCAGGAGTCTATTTTTGCAAATAAGCCGGTCTGGGAATGACTGCCAGAATCGATGCGCTCAAGGCCCACCACATCATGTTGCAGAACTCCCAGTATCGCCGGTTCTTGGTTTGCTGCGGCGGTCAGTGCGCCTTATCGCCATGATTAGAGGTTCTTGCTCAAAGTAGTTTCCCCATGCCAACCGATCTTCCGGCGGCAGCAGGTTTATGTCCGTATTCGCAAGTATTTCCGGATTTATGCCAAGATGGATAAATACGTCGCGCAATGCCGGGGTGGCGGTAAGCACTGCCCATTGCTTTGCTGTGAAATAGAGTTGATCGTTGATGGCAGTAACCAGATGGCGTGACATGCCCAGTTCTTTGACCGAAAAGTTGTCTATTTCGACTATATCGCCGCGCTTGACGGGGGACCCGGTATGTACCGAGAGTAACGATTCTATCGGTTGATCCAGAAAACTCTCCAGGAATAACCTTTCGGTCGCGGCACTGTGCAAACCGCACACCGCAATCAGCTTGTTATTCTGGTCGCGCAGACTCATCAGGTAGGGCTTGAAGCGCTTGATGTCTGCGCCATAGGTGTGATGTAAAGTTTCGATGATGAATCGCTCGATTTCGTCGCGGTCGGCGGAATCGTATTTGGAAAAGCGTACGGTAAAATGTCGCTCAATCTGGGCCATGGCCGGATTGGAACTTGATTGTGTCATGGTAATTTTTGGAAGGTTAGGTTCGGGTTGATAAGCAAAGCAAACATTCTTTCACAGCCCATATTCTACGCCTGTTTCAGGAGTGTTTGCTGATGAGATAGTCCGGCAATCTCCCGGCTGTTCATCCCCGATCCGGTGCCGAACCGTTCGTTATGGTCAAATTGGCGGGTGACCTTTGTACGTTCTCGGATTGGAGGAGGGGATACAGGCTGTATCTGACCATGTGCGGGTCCGGCTTTGTCATTGTATGGGCGATGTGGTTTAATCGCGCACATGAAATTCCCTTTCCAGAACGTCGCGCTGATCGGCAAATACAAGGCTCCGGAAATTGCCGGGCCATTATTGCAATTGGCGGCATTTCTGACTGCCAGGGGTTTGACCGTGGTGGTTGACAGTCTGACCGCCGAACATCTAGAGAGCAATCCTTATAACGAGATGAGTCTGGCCGAGATCGGCAATGCGGTTGATCTGGCGATCGTTATCGGGGGAGACGGCACCATGCTCAACATCGCTCGCACGCTTTCGTTATGCAATGTGCCGCTGATAGGGGTGAATCAGGGGCGGCTCGGTTTTCTCACCGACCTTACCCTGGATAACATGCAGGAGAGCATCGCGGCGATGCTGGTAGGCAAGTTTGTCATCGAGCAGCGTTTGCTGCTTGCAGCGCGCGTATTGCGCAACGATGTCGAGGTATATAGCGGACGGGCGTTCAACGAAGTGGTGGTGCATCGCAATAGTATCAGCAGCATGATCGAGTTCGAGGTGCGGGTTGATGGCGAATACCTATACAATCAGCGCGCGGACGGGTTGATTGTCGCGACCCCTACCGGTTCCACTGCATACGCGATGTCAGCCGGCGACCCGATTCTGCATCCCAGCCTTGAAGTGCTGGAACTGGCTCCGATATGCCCGCACACGCTAAGCAATCGCCCGATCATTGTGAAGAGTTCTTCGGAGCTGGAGATACTGGTGCATCGCACCGGCGATATACACGTGCGTTTCGACAGTCATACCAGCTACGATCTGCAGTTGCATGACAAGATCATCGTCACTCGTCATCCGGCCCTTGTCAGTTTGCTCCATCCTGTGGGGCACAGCTACTACCATACGCTGCGCGAGAAACTGCTCTGGAACCAGACCCTGTAAATGCTGAAATTCCTGGTTATCCGAGATTTTGTCATCGTCTCTTCGCTTGAATTGAGTTTTTCCGCGGGCTTCACCGCGCTGACCGGTGAAACCGGGGCCGGCAAATCCATACTGATTGACGCAGTGTCACTGGCGCTGGGTGAGCGCGGCGATCCGGGCATGGTGCGCAACGGTTGCGAGCGTGCCGAGATCACCGCCGAGTTCGATATCGCATCATTGCCGAATATGCAGACATGGTTGCGCGAGCAGGGTTTGGAGGGCGATGAGGGGGTTTGCCTGCTGAGACGCGTGCTGGATGCGGGTGGACGTTCGCGCGGCTTTATCAACGGACGCAGCGCAACATTGCAGCAGTTGCGGGAAGCGGGCGACCGGTTGCTCGATATCCACGGACAGCATGCGCATCAATCGTTGTTGCGTCCCGATGCTCAGCGAATGCTGCTGGACGGGTATGCAGGTATCGCGGCGGATGCGCAAAGTGTCGCAGACATTTATCGCGAATGGCAAATGTTGCGCCGTCGCCGCGTCAGCCTCAGCGAGAATGCCGAAGCGGTGGCTGCCGCGCGCGAGTTGTTGCAGTTTCAGCGCAACGAGCTGGAGGGCCTGGGTTTCAGTTTGGCAGACTGGAAGGCCTTGCAAGAGGATCATGCCCGCCTGGCTCACGCCGCAAGTCTGCTGGAAACGGCCGCAATCGGAATCGAAACATTGAGTGAGGCTGATGGCGCATGCCTGGCGCAACTCAATGCACTGACGGCGCGTTTGCGCGAGGGCATGACGCATGATGCAAGCCTGGGCGAAACAGTGCAAATGCTGGAAAGCGCTCAGGCAGAGATGCAGGAAGCAGTCTATGCATTGCGGCATTTCCAGCAGCGTTTGGATCCCGACCCTCAGCGATTGCACGACCAGGAGCAGCGCATCCAGAGCGTTATGGATGCCGCGCGCAAATATCGCGTCTCGCCGGAGCATCTAGGTGAAGCGTTGCAGCATATCGTGGCACGCTTGGCGGAATTGGGTGGAGATGCCGATCTTGCCGAATTGGAAAGGCAGGAAAGAGCTGCGCAGCAAAACTATGTGGCAGCGGCGCAGAAA
>JBARHM010000229.1:0-5766 GCA_049799235.1 Gallionella sp. | reverse complement strand
GGCGCATAGGGGAAAGGGGCGGTGCGCAACGAGCGCATCATGATCGACGACTACTATCGATAAACGTGAATTTAGGCTAACAACACATACCTGAAGCTCGATTTCGTCAGAAGTGGCTATTAACTATCTTCATGCATCTTCGATATGATGCATTTCTTTACAATTTCAGAAAATTCAACAACCTTACTTCTTATCTCTGACTTGGTTTGACTATAATTCACGCCTTCTCTTTTATGACCAAGCTCATTTCTAAGCCTTGTATATATAGTTTCATATTTGCCAGATTTAGGGCTGATAGTTTGCTCGCAATCTGGTGCAATATTTAAGATTTGAGAATCAACTTCGGGCTGTCCGCCGTCATCACTCATTTGTAGTAGTAAATTGTACAGAAACGAAAACCGAGAAATTGCATCAGATTCTGAATTGGCAAACGCGAACTGACGAAGATACATAGAGAGTACATCGGTTAATTCAAGCGAAATTGTATGTACATGATTCAAACCTTCATCGCTTGGTGTGACAGGGTTCCTTGGTAACGTAAACGTCCCGACGGTAAGGTTTATTACTACGGGACCGATCCCGTCTTTTGTTGGCAATTGATGACCGCAGTTTCTAGCCTGAAGAACAGGTACACCAAATTCAAAGCCAAATGCAGCAGCCCAATCGAAGAAGAAATCGTCGAATGCAGTCAAGTCGTCGCCATTAAATACACCTTCGACTTTAACGTCCATTAAAACCTGATTGTTCTCGCTTCTAACATGAGCCGACAATACATTGCTGATAGCAGGTTGGAAGGTGTGGCTCATTTCACCTACACCATTAGTATCAAAAGCGTATTTAATAACACCCATGTTTGAACCTAACATTAGTTAACAGTTATTCAAATGACAGATCCGTCCAGATGAAGCAATGAAGCAATGAAGCAATGAAGCAATGTACCGGAGTCGAATTGTTTTGACTATATACCTCAGTATGGTGGGCAACTTGTTGCCCACCCGATATTAAGGTTTTGAATTTTAGCTTTTACTTCCCCTGTGCGCCGCCTCGATTAGCCGCAAGGAAGCGGAGGTTTAGGCGAGCACTGTTCGAGTCCCGCAGTGGGGCGCGGGGTGTGCGCCCCGCCAGGTCGAGTTGCGCAGCCCCGCTTGCTTGCGGCTGATCGAGGGAACCGCGTAGCGGCGGCAAACCGGGGTCGCCTTCTTTTTGGTTACTTTTTCTTTGGCGAAGCAAGAAAAAGTGACTTGCTGCCGGGCAACCCCCGGCGGTTTTGATTTTGGTTTTTTAGTACGTCACAAATTGCCCGCCGCTTCGCGGCGACCCTTCGACAGGCTCAGGGCGAACGGTCTTAGTCACTGCACCAGTCAGACTACTTCATTCGCCCCACTTTTTCATCAACTCCTGCTTCACCCCAAGATGATCGAGTATCCGCGCCACCACAAAATCCACGATGTCCTGCACGTTCTGAGGATGATGATAGAAGCCCGGATTAGGCGGCATGATGACGGCGCCTGCATGCGACAGCTTGAGCATGATCTCCAAATGGATCGCGGAGAACGGCATTTCGCGCGGCACCAGGATCAGCGTGCGTTTTTCCTTGAGCATCACGTCGGCGGCACGCGCAATCAAATCATCACTAATTCCAGCGGCGATCTTGCCGAGTGTGCCCATCGTGCAGGGGCAGACCACCACCGCATCGCCGGGGTTGGAACCGGAGGCCATCGGCGCGTACCAGTCCTGGATGCCGAACACTTTCAGTTCGCCGCTGAATTTGCCGAGGCGCTCTACCAGCATCTGCTCCGCTTCCTGCGGGCGGTTCGGCAGCGTGAAATCCAGTTCCTGTTTGGCGACGATCTGCGCGGCTTGCGAATAAATAAGATGCACGCGCTGACCGCCTTGCAGCAGGCATTCCAGCAGCCGCATGCCGTAGGGCAGGCCTGATGCGCCGGTGAAGGCCAGGGTGATAGTTTTCATAATCTATATGCCGTGTTAACTTCCCTCTCCCGTAACGGGAGAGGGGCGGGGGAGAGGGGGCGGAAAAATTTCACCCTCTGATAATACTACTAGCCATTCGACTAGGCTGCGATAAGACCGCAGCTTAGTCGCTGGTTATCCCCAACCCTCCCCCTCAAGGGGAAGTGGATGGTTCTGTGCATTATCCATGAAACGAGCGGCGATCAACCCGTTCACCGTGCCGAACACCAGTGCAGTGGTGGCGAAGACCGGGATCAGGTAGGCGATGCCGGCATGCGGGATCAGCCACAGATACACGATCAGCAGCTGCCCGGTGATGTGCGCGAAAGCGGCATAGATGCTGTGGCTGACCGGGCCGAACCAGCGTACCGGCAAATGTCGGGCAAAGGCCAGCACGATCAGGCTGAGCACTGCGCCAGACAAGCTGAGGAAAAATCCCGGTGTCAGAAAATTGCCGAACAGCAAGCTGCCTGCCACGACGCGCAACAGCGACACCCACGCCGCAGTGCGCCAGCCATAGCGAGCCAACACGATCAGCGTGACGATGTTGGCCAGTCCGGGTTTGACGCCGGGCAGCGGCGAGGGGATGGCGCTTTCCAGTATCGTCAGACCGAGCGCCACCGCCGCCATGCGTGCGATATGATGGTCTTGTGCAGTTGTTTGCAAGCGAAGAGTTTTAGTATCCATGTTCTTCATCAAAAAGCCTTACAGAAGCGTAGTGAGCGGCCAAGAGTGCAAGGAGCCGCGCTGCAAACGACGAGGCATATCGAATGGATAGACGAGGAGATAGCGAGCACACGACACCGCAGGTCGCGTGAGCTTATGCAAGTTTTTAGTAGTTGAGGCTGTCATAGCGTTTCTTGCTGCCGGCCAATTCGATGCTGACCTGATTGGGCAGGCACAGCGCGATCTCCCCGGCCTGCTGCAGCCAGCCTTGGCGCACACAATATTGGCGCGGGCTGGGATCGGAGGCGATGCGTGCCTTGCGTTGTTTGATGTTGATGATGCTGATACCAAGCGGGCCGGGCACTTCGATCATTTGATCGCGAGACAAAGGGACCTCGAGGAATATTTTCCCACCGCTGCGTATGATGGCCTTGTCGGCCAGGTCGCCGCCCCACAGTTTGAGCGTGATTGCCACCACGCACATGCTGCCCAGCACAAGCGTCAACCAGTCGCCGGGCTTGATGTTACGCAATGCAGAAGTTGGGATGGAATCTGGAATTTTAGAGGTTACCTTAGGTGAGTTCGCGGTGGCGCACCAATACCTGTTGCTGATGCGCAAAATAGGCCGAGAGCTTTTCGGCGAGGTAGACCGAGCGGTGCTGGCCGCCGGTGCAGCCGATCGCAACGGTAAGATAGCTGCGATTATCCGCGATAAAGCTGGGCAGCCAGCGTTCCACAAAATCACGTATATCGTCAAACATGTCCAGTGCGCTTGGAATGTTGTCCAGAAATTCGATCACCGCTGTGTCACGCCCGGTCAAGGGGCGTAACAGCGGTTCGTAGTGCGGGTTGGGCAGGCAGCGCACATCAAACACGAAGTCCGCATCAAGCGGAATGCCATGCTTGTAACCGAACGATTCGAAAAGCAGCGTCAGGCGGGCGCGATCCAGTTTGATGAATTGTTTGACCCAGGCTCGCAGTGCGTTGGCATTGAGATCGCTGGTGTCGATATGGTGACCGATGTCGCTGATCTCGGCGAGTAATTCACGTTCGTATTGCACGCATTCCGGCAGCGTGCGCTGCCCATCGCTGAGCGGATGCAGGCGGCGTGTTTCCGAAAAGCGTTTTACCAGCGTGTCGCTTTGTGCGTCCAGAAACAGGACATGCACATCCACGCCTTGCTGTTTGATTTGCTGCAACAGCGGCGGGAGACGTTGCACGCTGTTAGCACTGCGCACGTCTATGCTCACTGCGATGTTGTGATAACCGGCCTGCTGCAAGTGTTCCACCAATGCGGCAAGCAGGTCTGCCGGCAGATTGTCCACGCAATAGAATCCACTGTCCTCCAATACTTTGAGCGTGATGCTCTTGCCGGAGCCGGAAAGGCCGCTTATTAAAAATAGCTGCATCTTGCCGGAGTTCAATCGTCCAGAAGCAGTTGGTCATGCCGCGCGATGAATTCCTGCATGCTGTCGATACCGCGCTGCTGCAGCACAAAATTACGCGCGGCTGCTTCAACCAGCACCGCGAGGTTGCGTCCTGCGACCACCGGGATATTCACGGTGCTGATGTTCACGCCGAGGATCTCCTGATGGGAAGCATTCAGAGGCAGGCGTTCGACTTGTGAAAGATCGCCGCGGGGCGGGCGATGCAGATGCACGATCAGCTTCAGGCTCTTTTTGCGACGCACCGCGGTCTCGCCGAACATGATGCGTATGTTCAATACGCCCAAACCCCGCACTTCGAGAAAATCCCGCAGCAGTTCCGGGCAGCGTCCCTCCAGGGTATCCGGTGCGATATGGTGCAATTCAACGATGTCGTCGGCGACCAGTCCGCTGCCGCGGCTGATAAGTTCCAGCCCTAGTTCGCTCTTGCCGACCGCGCTTTCGCCGGTGATCATCACGCCGACACCCAGCACATCGAGAAACACGCCGTGGCGTGTGGTTGATTCTGCAAGCTCCTTGGCGAGATAGTGGCGGATCAGCCACATCAACTGTACGCTGGGCTTGGGTGAACAAAACAGCGGTATGTGCGATTGGTTGGCGAATGAGATCAGTTCCTCGGGGATGTCGTCGGTGCCTGCCACGATCATGCAGGTCGTGCCGCTTTCTTCGATTTTCCGAAATGCCTTGCTGAGTTGATCGCTGCTCAGTGTGCGCATGTAATCCAGCTCGGTCTTGCTCAGAACCTGCACCCAGTTCGGGTGAACCAGGTTGAGGTGACCGATAATCCCTTTATTGGAGGCGATTACCTCGTCGTTGTCGATGATGCGGTCGGTGCCATCCTTGCCGGCCACGTGGCTCAGCTCGAGTCGTGCCTGCTTGTCCACAAACAACTTCCGCACGTTGACCTGGCTCATGCCCCGCTGTCCCAGTCATAGAACAATTGATGGATGGTGGCAGTGTCTTCGCAGGCGAGCAGGCGATCGCGGAACTGGGCTTCGCTGAACATTTGGGCCAATTCGCCGAGGATTTGCAGGTGCAGATCGGTGGCCCGATCCGGTACCAGCAACACGAATATCAGATTTACCGGCATTCCATCCGGGGCGTCGAACGGAATCGGGTGCGTGGTTTTGACAAATGCTGCAGTAGCGTCACGCAACTTCGATATACGCCCATGCGGAATGGCCACACCTTGCCCCAAGCCCGTTGATCCCAGTTTCTCGCGCGCGAACAAGCTGTCAAAAACCAGGCTGCGGGCAATCTGCTGATTGTTTTCGAATAGCAAACCAACACGTTCGAATACACGTTTCTTGCTGGTAGACTCGGTGTCCAAAAGAATATTATCGGGGAGCAAAATTTTGCTGATAAGGTTCATGATGGCGATCTGCTCGGGTAAAGAATGGGCGAAGACGTTCGTTGTTGTTATTCTGCCGAACCGTGTTTGCCTGTATCATCATGGCGCCGTGCCGTCTGTTTTTCCTTTTGCCTTCTCACCTGACGCTCCAATTTGTCTACCAGCATATCGATCGCCGCATACAGATTTTCATCCTCGCATTCCACGAACAGGTTCTTGCCGCTGATGTGTATGGTGGCTTCGGCCTTTTGCTGGAGCTTTTCAACCGAAAGGATGATATTCATGTCTATAACGTGATCGAAATGGCGTTTGATCTTGCCGAATTTTTCACTT
>JBARHM010000228.1:0-5007 GCA_049799235.1 Gallionella sp. | reverse complement strand
CTGCCGGACCGGATCTTCGATGCGTGCGCGGAAGCGCCGCTCCTGTTCATCATCGCCGACCTCCAGCCAGTACTTGAGCAGGATGATGCCGTTTTTGACGATCTCCTCCTCGATGAAAGGACACAATTCCAGAAAGCGGTCATGCTGCTCCTTGGTGCAGAAACCCATCACGTACTCCACCCCGGCGCGGTTGTACCAGCTGCGGTCGAAGACCACCACCTCTCCAGCGGCCGGGAAATGCGCCATGTAACGCTGTATATACATCTGGGTCTTCTCCCGGTCTGAGGGTGCCGGCAACGCGACGAGCCTGAACACGCGCGGACTCACCCGCTCGGTGAGCGCCTTGATGGTGCCGCCCTTGCCGGCCGCATCGCGCCCTTCGAACACGATGATGATGCGTTGCCCTGTGCTCTTGACCCAATCCTGAAGGGCGCACAGTTCCCCCTGCAGATCGCGCAATTCCTTTTCGTATTCCTTGCTCTTCAGCCTGGGCTTGTCACCGCCCTTATTTTCAGCGGATTTGATGGCGGACTTCTTGGAATTGCTGCTTTTCATGATCACTAACCTCATGGTTACGAGCACATTGACTGGCCGGAGTCAGCAGAACGCGCATGGCGCGGCAAAATCACCTCATCAACTGTGCGGAGGGAAAACGATTTTGACGGCAGCCACTCTAGCACCGCAATATCATTTATACAATTGCATAACTTCGGCCTGGCGAATATCAGCCGGACGCCACGCTACGGCAATTCGGTGAGCAGTATGACGGAAGCCAGAACCATGCTCCGAGCGAGAAGATCGCGAATCGATAGGCGCTGACGTCGGTATACGAAGACATAATGCTCGAGTGGCACCTTGCCGGCCGTGGCGTCCGCGCTCGAAGGTCTTGGAGGAGGAGAGCATGCTGCACGACAACATTCAGAGTTATGCTGTGTGCAAAGATTCTGGAGAATTATCCCGGGAGAATTATTTGCAAGTTTCCTTGATTCAAGTCCATACCCGCCAAATGTCTTTTGGTGTAAATTGATACATAAGATATAGATGGATATATTGCTGGTCAACAAAGAATAATCAACAAGCCGTCAACACCGTGACTTCCGCAACCCCCAGCGCTCCCCAGTTGGATCCCTTCTTTTCAACTTCCGAGCACAACGGGATCGTTGGAGCGAACTCAATGCCATGGCGCAAGCCCGGGCGGCTGAAGCGCGAGGCAGCGGCTCACTCAACGGGTGAATCTGTATCTCTATTGGATGGCAATTTAAATGGTAAAACGGACTTGCGATCAGCCGGTCCTTAATCAATTTAATCAATAAGGGAGTTCTGAACATGGCTAAAACCGCCCACATACAATCATCCACTTACAATCCTCTCAATTCCACAGAACTGAAATTGATCAACGCCTGGTGGCGTGCCTGCAACTATCTCGCCGTGGGCATGATCTATCTGCGCGATAACCCCTTGCTGAAGAAGCCGCTCAAGGTCGAGCATGTCAAGCATCGCCTGCTCGGCCATTGGGGCGCAAGCCCGGCGCTGTCCTTCACCTGGGCGCATCTCAATCGCATCATCAAGCGTGACGACCTGGATATGATCTTCATGGCCGGTCCCGGTCATGGTGCACCGGGCGTGCTTGGGCCTACGTATCTGGAAGGCACCTACTCCGAGGTGTATCCCGACAAGAGTCAGGACGCTGAAGGCCTGCAGAAGTTTTTCAAGCAATTCTCCTTCCCGGGTCATATCGGTTCACATGTCACGCCGGAGACTCCCGGCTCGATCCACGAAGGCGGCGAACTCGGCTACAGCCTCTCCCATGCTTACGGCGCCTGCCTCGACAACCCGGATCTCATCGTCGCCTGTGTGGTGGGTGATGGCGAGGCTGAAACGGGGCCGCTTGCCACCGCATGGCATTCGAACAAGTTCATCAACCCGATCCGCGATGGCGCCGTGTTGCCAATCCTGAACCTCAACGGTTACAAGATCGCCAATCCGACCATCCTCGCGCGCATCAGCCACGATGAACTTGAAGCACTGTTCCGCGGCTACGGCTATACGCCTTATTTCGTTGAAGGCAACGATCCCGACACGATGCACCAGAGCATGGCCGCAACTCTGGATACTGCCATCGGGGAGATCCTTGCGATCCAGAAGGCCGCGCGCAGCAGCGGCAAGGCCGAACGTCCGCGTTGGCCGATGATCGTGCTGCGTTCGCCCAAGGGTTGGACCGGCCCGAAGGAGATTAACGGCCACAAGGCCGAGGGTTCCTGGCGTTCGCATCAGGTGCCGTTTTCGGATGTGCGCGAGAATCCCAAGCATTTGAAACTGCTGGAAGACTGGATGAAGAGCTATAAACCGGAAGAATTGTTCGATGCGAACGGCGTGCTGGTTCCTGAGTTGCAGGAACTCGCACCCAAGGGCGGTCGGCGCATGAGCGCCAATCTGCACACCAACGGCGGGTTGCTGCGCAAAGAACTGAAGATGCCGGATTTCCGCAATTATGCGGTGGATGTGAAACAGGCCGGCAGGGTGCTCTACGAGAATACCAAACCGCTCGGTGAATTCCTGCGCGAAGTGATGCGCAACAACATGACCAACTTCCGCGTGTTCGGTCCCGACGAAACTGCTTCCAATCGCCTGCAGGCCGTTTATGAGGTGAGCAAAAAAGTATGGATGGCGGATCTGTATCCCGAGGACGCCGACGGCGGCGAACTGTCGCGTGACGGGCGCGTGATGGAGATGCTCTCCGAGCATACCCTGATCGGCTGGCTCGAAGGTTATCTGCTGTCGGGTCGGCATGGCTTCTTCCATACCTACGAAGCCTTTGCCCATGTGATCGATTCCATGTTCAACCAGCACGCCAAATGGCTGGACATCTGCAAGAACCACGTGCCCTGGCGCGCCTCGGTCGCGTCGCAGAACATCCTGTTGTCGTCCACCGTCTGGCGGCAGGACCACAACGGCTTCTCGCACCAGGACCCGGGCTTCATCGATCTGGTCACCAACAAAAGCCCGAGCGTGACGCGCATCTATCTGCCGCCAGACGCCAACACATTGCTGGCCGTGGCCGATGAATGCCTGCGCTCGACCGATTGCATCAACGTGATCGTCGCCGACAAACAGAAGCACCTGCAGTTCACCACCATCGACGAGGCGGCGGTGCACTGCGCCAAAGGCATCGGCATCTGGCTCCGGGCCAGCAACGACGCGGGCGTGGAGCCGGATGTGGTGATGGCATCGTGCGGCGACGTGGCGACGCAAGAAGCGTTGGCGGCCACTGCGATCCTGCGCGAGCACTTGCCGGATCTGAAGGTGCGTTTCGTCAACGTGGTGGACCTGTTCAAAATGCAACCGGCCAGCGAACATCCGCACGGTTCGACGGATCGGGAGTTCGACAGCCTGTTCACCACCAATAAACCGGTGATATTCAATTTCCACGGCTATCCCTGGCTGATACATAAACTCGCTTACCGTTTCAAGAATCACGAGAATCTGCATGTGCGCGGCTACAAGGAGCGCGGCAACATCAATACGCCGCTGGAATTGGCGATCCTGAACCAGACCGACCGCTTCAACCTGGTGATCGATGTCATCGACCGTGTGCCCGGACTTGCGGCCAGGGCGGCGCATCTGAAGGAGCAGATGAAGAACGAAATTATTTCGAACCTGGCCTATGCACACGAGCATGGCACCGATCGCGATGAGTTCACAAATTGGGTATGGCCGTTATAGGCAGGGTTCAGCAGGCCCACGGACAGGAAGGGATGCTGGTCAGGTTGGCTCAGTGTACCCGATCAGCATCCACATCATGTAGGCTTACGCAGTTATCGGGCCTGACCTGCTAATTTCGAGAAGGGGATTTTTCGATGACGAGCAAAACCCAACCGAAGTCCACGCGCGCGGCCGCGACTGCTGTCGAAGCGCCTTTGGCGGATACGGCCGTGCGCACCGCCATGACGGCCGTCGCCCTCAAACAGGCGGTAACCGATCATTTGCATTATTCGCTCGGCCGCCTGCCGGCGGTCGCGAAGCCTCACGACTATTACCGCGCGCTTGCGCTTGCGGTGCGCGACCGGATGCAGCACCGCTGGATGAGCACCACCCAGACGTATTTCGATCTGAATCGCAAGATCGCCTGTTACCTTTCGGCGGAATTCCTGATGGGGCCTCACTTGGGCAACAACCTTGTCAATCTCGGATTGGAACAGGCCGCACGCACGGCAGTGGCAGAACTTGGCCAGGACCTCGACACGATCTTGTCCTGCGAGGAAGAACCGGGCCTGGGCAACGGCGGACTGGGCCGGCTCGCGGCCTGTTATCTCGATTCGCTGGCGACGCTGGAACGCCCGGCGATCGGTTACGGCATCCGCTACGAGTTCGGTATCTTCGATCAGGAGATTCGCGACGGCTGGCAAACGGAGAGCACCGACAAATGGCTGCGAAATGGCAACCCCTGGGAAATCGCCAAGCCGGACGTTACCTATAACGTCAAGTGGGGCGGGCACACCAAATATTTTGCGGACGAGACCGGCTGTCAGCGCGTGCGCTGGATACCGTTCCGGGAAGTGAAGGGCATCGCCTACGACACGCCGATCCAGGGCTACGGCGTGAACACTTGCAACACCCTGCGGCTATGGAGCGCCGAAGCGGTCGAGTCGTTCGACTTCCAGGCCTTCAACGTCGGCGATTACTACAAGGCGGTGGACGAGAAGCTGGTATCCGAGACGGTGACCAAGGTGCTCTATCCCAACGACGAGCCCGAGATCGGCAAGCGGCTGCGGCTCGCGCAGCAGTATTTCTTTGTGTCCTGTTCGCTGCAGGACATGTTGCACCTGCTGGATATTGCCGGTGATTCGGTGCACAACTTTGCGCAACTTTTTGCCGTGCAACTCAACGACACCCATCCCTCCATCGGTGTGGCCGAGTTGATGCGATTGCTGGTGGACGAGCGGCGGCTCGACTGGGACGAGGCGTGGTCTATCACCGTGCAAACCTTCGGCTACACCAACCATACGC
>JBARHM010000227.1:0-1926 GCA_049799235.1 Gallionella sp. | reverse complement strand
CCATGCGCGTGGCAAACATATCGGCTTTATTTTCCGCGTCGGCCCAGAAAACATAGTGACCCATCTCATGGTAGACCAGATTGATCCAGCGCCTTGCGGTGTTGTATTTGCGGCCTTTCTTCCAATTCTCCGGGTGGACTAAACAAATCTGACCGGTCTCGTAAGTCTTTCCCGCGGTTTTGCCCCAGTCGATATACTCAAACCATTCTATTTTCGGCTGCTTCAGATGATAAAACCGGCACAGCAAACTAATTGCTTTCTTAAAGTCGGAAGCTTTGCATTCGTTGAAAAAGGCCGCCAGCAAACGGTCGATCGCCCGCCGTTCCTTTAGCGAAGGTAAAATCATGCGCATAAATCTTTTCCGGGTTCACAGCAGTCGGAATTTATTAACATACCTAGTCACCAATAGGAATAACCCTGACCCCGGAACAGCGTTGTCGATACTTACTAAGTATTTGATATTACATTGGTTTGTTTCTGAAGCGTGGGAGTTCGAAAGCGCTGGGAAGGTTGGTTTCGGCGGTTGCGACAGTGAAGAAAGTAGCGTAGATTGGCGTACTTTAAGGCACGGGAGAGCGGTGCGGAATCGTTAGCTCTCGATAATTGATGATCGCTTGGCTCTCGGGAAAACTTGCTTATCTAGGTACTTGGTTCGGTTTCAGGATTGGTTGCGCCGCAGTCCGGGTATGTCCAGGAGCGATTTTTCGACTATCGGATGGGCTAGCCAAGATCGGGTATTACCTATTTCGCGGATTTCGTACTCGTTCGATTGCCAATATTCGCCTCGCCTTGGGGGATCGGCTGAGTGCCAGTGAGATCGACAGTGTTGCGCGCCAATCGCTGCGTAATTTTTTGCGCGCTTGTGTGGAGATCGGTGTCACGGTGGAATCTTCCGATGACCGCATTAAGGCGGAAATTCCGATTGTTGGTCGAAAACATCTCGATGCAGCACTCGCTAAAGGCAAAGGGGTGTTGCTGCTTAGCGCGCACTTAGGCAATTTTTTTTTAGTCGGCTGCCGCATCGCAGTTGACGGATTGCCGGCTTTCGTTCTGGTCAATCAACCGCGTGATGGCCGCTTTGCCGCACTGATGGATGAATATCGCCTTGAGGCGCGGCAGAAGACGATTCACGCGCGGCCGCGCCATACGGCACTGCGGGAGCTTTCTGAGGTACTGCGACGCAATCAGGTCGCGGTCATCATTGCCGACGAATATCGTCGGGGCTCTGGCATTGAAGTGCCGCTGTTTGGTAAGACGGTAATTGCCCGCCGTGGCCCAGTCAGTTTGGCATTGCGCACCGGTGCGGCGGTGGTTCCCGCGTGTTTGGTGCGTCAGGCGGACGATAGTTTGCGGCTGGTTATCGAACCAGAGTTGGAGCTGGAGCGA
Organism: Gallionella sp.; assembly: GCA_049799235.1. Classification (GTDB taxonomy): domain Bacteria; phylum Pseudomonadota; class Gammaproteobacteria; order Burkholderiales; family Gallionellaceae; genus Gallionella. Next base: position 540 of record JBARHM010000227.1, on the reverse strand, counting down.
GGCGAACGCAACGCCGAGGCGATTCGTGCTAATACTATCAGAATCACCCGCTGGCTCGAACGTACGGTGCGCAGCTATCCCGAGCAGTGGAATTGGATGAACATCCACTGGTGGGCGGCCGGCACGGGCAATGGAGCGCAAGCGAAGCAAGAGATTAACTAGCATCGATGGAAAGGGGAATGACCGGTGAAAATCAGCAAAAAGGATATTGACGAGTTAAAAAAGAAGGTTGCCTTGGGCAACCGCATCATGTTCCACCAAGGTCTGGCCGACTATCACGGTCATGTCAGCGCGCGCATTCCCGGCACCAGAAAGTTTTTTATCAAACCGGTGTTGGCACCGCTCGGTGAAGTGGCGCCCAAGCATATCATCGAGGTCGACATCGATCAGTACTTCGAAGTTTGCGAGGCAAATTACGCCAAGGCCGGCAATAAGCGCGCCGTTACCAAGATCAAGAATCCGCCGCTAGAAACGATGATTCACGCGGCGATCTACAACGCCCGGCCGGAGGTCAATTCCGTCGTCCATACCCATCAGACC
>JBARHM010000226.1:0-4328 GCA_049799235.1 Gallionella sp. | reverse complement strand
TCTCGTGGCCGGACTGGCACTGCATAACGATACTGCGAATCAGCAAGTCTACACACTGACCAACTGGCGCAATCCAGATACAAAAACTGCCGTAACCGGCAGCTACAATGGCGATTCGACCACGACTTCCGTTTTTGCACAGGACGAGATCAGCGCATCGGATGCACTCACGGTTTACCTGGGCGGACGACTGGATGATTGGGAAACAAAAGGCGACAGCACTGCCACCCCGCCACCACCTCCCGCTCCGCTGGTCACCACAGTTTATCCGACGCGCAGTGTTACTGCCTTCAGCCCCAAGGTGTCTGCGGTTTACCGGGCAACCGATGCGGCAACGCTGCGCGCCTCTTTCGGCAGATCCTTTCGAGCACCGACGAATGAAGATATGTATACAACATCCATTACACCCATTACCGGCGGTACAAGAACAACTCAAGGCGATCCCAACCTGCAACCCGAGCGCGGCACTACCTGGGAAGTGGGCGGCGAGCTTCGAATCACCGAAGATACCAAGCTCACGGCCACGTATTACGACACTCTACTCAGCGATCTGATTTACTTGAAGCAAATCACACCTCCACCAAATCCACCAAACGAATTGTCGCAACGTATTAATGCCGGTAAAGCCAGTATACGGGGAATAGAGCTGGCTGCTTCCAGCAGATTGACCAACTGGATGGAACTGGATGCCAACTACGCCTATATCGATTCAGAAATCCTCGAAAACGTCGCCGATCCCGGTAGCGTGGGCAAACGATTGACCGACTCGCCCAAGAACATCGCCGGCGTCAGCCTGACTGCGCAGAAAGGTGCATGGTCGGGTTTGTTGAGTGCGCGCTATGTCAGCCACTCTTATTTCACTGCTCACAATACCGATGTAGTTGAGGGGGTGCCGGGCAGCTATGATTCCTATACCATCGTGAATGCCAAGCTCGGATATGTGTTTGCCAAAGGGGTGAAAGGCGCTGTGGCCATCAATAATCTGCTGGACACAAAAGCTTACTCGTTCTTCCTGCTGCCTGGCCGGAATGCGACTGCCGAAATGGATTTTTCGTTCTGATGCCGATTCGAGCATGCTGAAATCGAGTCATATCCTCGCGGCAATCCTTATGCTCGCACTTCCACATGCGGCCAAAGCGGAATCGCTTGCGGATAAATTCAAACCGGGAACATCCTATTATTTCGACCATTTCGATCCCGGGCAGAAACCCTGGGAGCCCGGACAATATTTGAATATCGAGGAAGTGTTCAAGAATTACCAATACTTTGAGATCGTATTCGATCAGGATGGCAAGGGTATCACCGTGTATCGATACCTTCGTGGCAGCAAGGAAGGCAGCGAAAAGTATCTGGTGCTGCCAGACCAATCATTGCTGAAATAATAATCCCTCCCGACATTTTTGGAAAATCCTGGAGATTTTGCCGGGTAAGACCATCATGTGAATTATTTTCTTGCATACATAATCACTTAATGTTCCTTTCCATCGACTCGCGGTTGGAAAAGGAACGGGATGTAACGCCATGCGAGCAGCACAAAACAGATAAACCAGCACGATGCCGCGAGGTAGATCCAGTATGTATATCCAGCGGGATATAGCTGTGGTGCGATAATACGCAACACAAAGGCCGACATCATGACCCATAGGGCGAATTTGTCGAGCGTGTCAAAAACCACCTTTCTGCCCGTGTGTCCCTTCGATATTCTGATCAGCATAGCGGGAATAATCAGGCCCATCACACCGAAGGTAAAGACATGGATGGAAACGGATAACGGCCATTCTGGAAAGACTGTCTGACTGAGGAATTCGATCAGCAGTTGCGAGACGAGCGCTATGTATCCCAGATACATGATGCCGATGTCGAGCCGCCGCATCGCCAGTTGGGGCTTCCAATAAATGAAGCGGCCCGCCAGCAGAAACGCGAGCAGCAGTGCGATCCAGCCTGACAACTGCGGCGGCATCAGGCTTGCGAACACCAGCAACAGTCCGAGTATCTTGATCGCCTTGTTCAGCGTCGGATTATTCAGGATCGAAACCTTAAAAATACCCTTCATGAATTGGGACAGCGTTCGCTCCAGCATCACCAGAAAGGCCATGCGAAACAGTCCCACCGCCATGCTCCAGCCTATCTGGTAGTAGTCGCCACTGAGCATCAGGTTCTTGGCCAGCAGAAAAACCGGGAGGATCAGCAACAGGAAGTAGTTGTCGCCGTAAGAGTCGTCCTTGCGGTTACGAATCAGCGTCCACATCAGCATCGCAACGATGGCAGCAATGAACAGGTTGTTGGAAATCCGGAACAGCAGTGGCGGCCAATCTCCCCCTAACCACATCACTGCCCTCTCGAACAGCCATGCCGCCACCAGGAACATCAGCGCGTAACCGTGGTAGCCGCGTACCCCAACCCAGTTCTTGGTTGCGGTCAGCAGGAAACCGCCCAGAACCGCCCAGCCGAAGCCGAAGAACATCTCATGGGCGTGCCACTGCACCATGTTAAACGTAGTCTGCGGCGCTGCAATCACATCGGAATAAATCAATGCCCACAAAACCGGCAGGCTCAATCCCGATAACATCGCCAGTGCAAAGAACGGCCGGAAGCCGACCAGCCAGAGCGGATGAGTCGGCAGGTACATGTTGTTTCCCATGCGCTGGTCTTTCACTCTCGCTACAACAAGCCTTCAAGCACTGGGAAAAGCTCGCGCTCCTCGAACCGGACATGCGCCGACAGGCATTTGCCGAAGCTATCCAATGCCACGGCATCATTCTGCCGCAGAACATCGAGCAGTCCGCGCAATTGTTGATGGTCTGCCAAGGTGCGCTCGACCAAAGGTTGTGCTGTTGTGCTGCTCAGCAGCGGCAGTAGCGATACCTCCTCAAACTGGAAGTGCGGTTCAAGTTCATTAGAGAATGCCCGGATTACGCGCTGGCAAACTTGACTCACCAAAGCCTCATCACCGGATCGTGCTGCGCGCTCACTGGCCTTCGCCAATGTAAGGGCGGTGTGATGCTCTCGCGACAGCGGTTGCAGGACAGTGCTACGTTTCATATGTCATTCAAACCGGCTTGATCAGAAAGACATCCGGATCATCGCCATGCACTAGCAGGATGCTGCGCACCCGTGCTTGCCAAAGCTGCCGGAATTCGGCTGTTTCCGCTGCTGTTGCGGTATTCGATATACAACTTGCCATCAGCGCGGGCAGGCGCGGTGAAGCCGGGACATATTTCAGGTTTGTTGCTGCTTGCACGGCCTGATTCGTGTCGAGCCGGGTGAAACGCATTTCCCCCGGCATTTCTACCGCAAAGAACAATCGCTTGCGTCTGTCGAAGCGGCCGCCGATGCCCTTGAAACCATTGTCGGACATCGCGCCAGTCAGCATGCTCACGACATTTGCGATGACCCCCGTGACACCGCTTGTGCAGTCCTGACTGAACTCCACGCGAATCTCGCCACGCACCGGCGTTGCATCCTGATAGAGGAACGCCAGTGCCTTGCAGGTAGACCAATAGGCCGCAGCGACTGTCGGGCAGGAGTGGCCGGCCAACCTTACCGCATCGAAATAACCATATTGCAGGATTCCGTCTTTTGTTGCGCCGAGAAATTCCGCCAGCGGGTCGTACAAGCTTATTGTCGGCACTTCATCAAAAAAATCAGGATGGCTCATGTCTTTGGATTGCAGGTTGTCACCTGATGTGCGGTAAGTCCATTCGATCGAACGTGCTCGAAATCGGACCCGCGTTTCTTTGGGATGGCCTCGGGAATATTGCCCACGCCTTGCCGTTGCCCGCGAAACCGGCCGGCAGCTCATTCAGCCGGATCAGCCATGCCGGAATATGGTTTATTTGCGCGTGAAGTTGATGGCTATTTGACCCGGCTCGCGGGCGACATAATTGATTGCGATACCCTCGCCGTAACGTAGTGTCAATTGGGCAAGCAACGGCAATGGATCGTGGTCGTTGACGAAGACCATAGTCTCACCCGGATTCAGCGCGTCCAGCGCGCCAAAGATTGCGGCGTGACGAAAGCGTTTTGCCACACCGCGCGCGTCGAACGGGTAACGCAGATCTGAAGAGACAGTAGTGGAGCAATTATGTGACATTTTGGATTCCTTAATATTGAAAGTTGTTTGCGAAACACTGTATGCAAATGGGCCACGAACCACGCGACCACCATTAACATGTGCGCATGATACATGTTTTGTTATACAATGCCAACGTTTTCCGGTTTCGTCTGACATTGACGCAACGACATTGACGCAACGAAAACACCACCGGTAATTTTATGAGGAGCTGATATGCAAACCATTGCCGAATTTATGAGCGCCGGCCATCACG
>JBARHM010000225.1:0-2360 GCA_049799235.1 Gallionella sp. | reverse complement strand
CCTGGCCGCTGGTCACGCTTGTCCCCGTTGTGCTTGTCTGGTTCGTCCTTGCCAGCAGCCATCCTCTGTCGAACTCTCCGATAGAGTGGGATTTGTCGTGGATCAATACCACTGACGGTTATTACAGCTATTTAGCCAGTTGGAGCAATCCTCAAGCATCGGGGTGGGGGCGGGTCACCGGTTTTTTGCCTCGTCTGCTCGGGGTGCGGCCTAGCCTGTTCGTTACGCTGACGGGCATCTTGTTATTTGCCCTGCCGTTCCTGGCAGGCGGACGCATCGGCGGATCGAGGGTGCGCTTGATACCCTTGTTATCCATCGCGTTGGCGCTGCTCTTCCTGCCCAGCGTGCTGTTTGGAAATGTCTTTACCGTCCAACGCTTCGTATATCTTGCGATGCCGTTGTTCCTGATATCGATCGATCCCGCAATCGATCCCGGGCGCAAGCAACGATATGTGCGCCTGTTTGCCCCGTTGATCGCATTCGGGTGGATCGCCTGCATGTCGATCAATGCGCTGCAGTTCAACAAAGACTCCGATGGCTTTGAAACCGTTTTGTCGAAAATGGAGCCGCATAAGAGCGCCGTATCGCTGATATTTTCGAGGGATGATAGCCACTCCATCGCCCCGACCTTCGTGAATTTTCCAGCTTGGTACTCGGCAATAAAGATTGGCATTACCAACCCCAGCTTTGCCGAGACCTATATGCAGCCGGTAGTCTATAAACCGGAATATGTGCCCAGGATAAAATTCCAGGGATTTCCGTGGAACCCGCAAAGGTTCGACTGGCAAGTGCATGAAGGCTATAAATATGATTACTTCGTGGTGCGTGCGCCTGTTGATGTCAGCACCTTTATATTCAGGACCGCCCCCTGCGGAATGGAACTGCTGACCCACTCGGGCCTATGGTGGCTGTACCGGCCAGCCCCGGGTTGCTGAACCTGTTGAAACTCTGACTCAAAATCCGGCGTTGCATTTCAAACCTGGATCAGCGATTGATTTTTGGTAATTATTGAGCATTACATAATTCATTACACCGTTCACCCTGAGGTATCGAAGGGCGAAATCTTGGTCAGCCTTAGGCTTCGATACCTCAGCCCGAACGGAATGGTTGTCGCGAATTATGCAATGCTCAATAGCTTCATCCTGATCGCTACAAGGACGATAACCGTAAAGATGGAAAGCAACCAACCCGCTATACGTGGATGTGTCGTGCCGAACCATACCTCGACCTTGTGCTTTCCTGACGGCACTTCAATATAAAGAAATCCGTTCTCCCCCGGCGTGACCGACGTACCTATGCCATCGATCGTTGCTTGCCATTCGGGGAAAAAGAATTGCGGGATCATGATGCCGGATCCTGTCTCGCCACTGACGGCAAAAGAAGCATGGGAGCCCCTGATCTCCATCTCCTCTATCCTTGTCGTGCCTGATAAGGGTTGGGGATAGATGGACGAAGCATAAATATCCCCTTTCGCCCACTTCGGCAGGTATTCATCCACCATGCTCAGTTTACCTATCTGTCTTTGTACAAAAAGAGATTCACTTGAGACTGCGCTGATCTGCATCCTTCCGGATACCGCCCGCTGTTCTCCCGACATAAACACGGCGAAGAAAATACAAATCAATATCAAATAAACCGGTTCAATTATCTTGAACCTGTCGATAAGACCAGCGGAAAGCCCTGAAAAGGCGGAGAGGAACATCGTGGCAGGACCGAGGAATCTCCAGGGAAATTGTACATAAGGGAGCAGCGGGAATATTTCATATATGACGGAGGAAGATGATGTCGTCATGAACAGCCCGAACATGCCGAGGGAAATGGTGGCGACGCCGAACCACCGGATTTCCCTCGAGTAGATCAAATAGCCGACTGCGATAAACAGAAACAGGAGCAGGGGCAACCCGAGCTGGAAGCCTATCCCGTCTTCCACTCCGGGGACAGATCCCCCGAACCCCCAATACGAGGAAATCCACTGGGACGGGGCAATAAAGTGATCAGCATAGCTATAGTATCCGGAAGTCACGGCTGCGAATCTTCCCAGATATTCCTTCTCGATGATGACGGGTAACCAATAGAAGGATGACAGGCCAACGCCGATCACAGGACCGAAAAAAGCCGCAGTAATCTTCTGCCATGTTGACTTTTCAACAACGGCCATGCAGAGAAAATATCCGATTGCAAAAGGAAAGATCATCAGTGTCGAAAGGTTGTGCGTCAAAACCAACAGGGCCAGGGAAATGCCGGTAATGAGGATGCCCCTGAAAGCGCGCTCCGAAAAAGAGAGATCGATGCCGTCAATCACGAATGGCAAGATCGCCAGGGCTGCAAACTCCGCCAAGGCCCCTCTGACATATAGATTG
>JBARHM010000224.1:0-13841 GCA_049799235.1 Gallionella sp. | reverse complement strand
TTCGTCCAGCGCGGCCAGCGCGACGCGCACCACAATAGCGACGAAGCCGATCGAGAACGTGATGTGGGCGAGCACTATGGACAGCATGCCGAGCGTAAGGTTGATCACCTGGATGAAGAACAGCAGCAGCGACACGCCGAGCAGGATCTCCGGCATCGCCACCGGCGTCAGCACCATGAAGTTCAGCAGCTTGAAGTCATAGCGGTGGATGGCGATGCCCGCCATGGTGCCGAGCGTCGTGGCGACCAGGCTGGATATCAGCGCGATCAACAGCGAATTGCCGGCGGCGATCAGCATCTCCTCGTCGTGCAATAACACCTGATACCAATGCAGAGTGAAACCCACCCATTCGGCATTCAGGCGCGAATCGTTGAACGAGTAAGCAACGACGATCGCGAGCGGCAGATACAGAAATGCGTATACCGCCAGTGCGGCCGCCCATAGCCACGGTCCCCTACGCATAGTGTCCTCTGCGCGCGCCCAGCCTGGCGGTGAACCAGGTGATCATCAGCACGGCGATGGTCAGCATGATGGACAGCGTGGAGCCGAACGGCCAATCGCGCGTGCCGAGGAATTGTTCCTTGATCAGATTGCCGATCAGCATATCGCCGGTGCCGCCGAGGATTTCCGGAATCACGAATACGCCGAGCGCCGGAATGAACACCAGCGCTGAACCGGAGAACACACCCGGCAGCGACAAGGGAAAGGTCACCCGCCAGAACCGCTGCCAGGCATTCGCGCCCAGATCTTGCGCCGCATCGAGCAAGGTCGGGTCATGCTTTACCAGGTTGGTGTACAGCGGCAGCACCATGAACGGCAGATGTGCGTATACCATCGCGATCAGCACCGCGAATGGCGAGAACAGCAACTGCACCGGCGCGATGCCGAACAGGTGCAGCATGCTGTTGAGCAGTTGGTTCAACGCCGATTGCGGCCCGAGCACTATCATCCAGGCATAGACCCGGATCAGGAAGTTGCTGGCGAACGGAAGGATCACCAGCAGCACCATCAGGTCACGGCTTTTTTTAGGGCTGCGCGCGATCAGCAAGGCGAGCGGATAGGCCATGACCAGACAGATCAACGTCGTGGCGAATGCCATCAGAATCGATTTGATGAAAATCTCGGTATAGATGAAGTCGCTGAAAAAGAACCGGTAAGTTTCCAGCGTGACGCCCTGCAATGTGTTGGGATCGGCGGCTAACGGCGCCAGTCCGCCGAACTCACCGGGATAACGGAACGAGGCCAGCACCATGATCACGCTGGGCGCGATGAACATCAGCAGCAGGAACAAGAACGGCGGACCGCTGACCAGATATCTGGTCATGCGTGTGGCGGGCGCTAGATTCTTGTTGGACTCAGCCATGCAAGAACATCCCGGCATCGTGACGCCAACCGACATTGACCGCGTCGCCCACTTCGAACAGTTCGGCTCGACCCGGTGATGAATTCGGCAGCAGCGCTTCCACCATCACGCGATCGGCAAGCTTGACCTTGTATACGCTGACATCGCCCTGATACAGCACGCTGTGCACGATGCCGGCAAAGTGATTTTTCAATTCGGTCAATTCGCCATGCACGCCGATGCGTACCTGTTCGGGACGAATGGAAAATACTCCCTGTTCTCCGACCGCCGCATCCGGCAGCGGGGGCGCGACGATCTCACCCAGCCCGGATAAGGCAAGGCGGACATGACCATGCGTGGATTCCACCACCTGTGCCTCGGTCATGTTGATGTGGCCGATAAAATCTGCAACAAATCGGTTTCTGGGGAAACCGTACAGTTTGGCCGGCTCGTCCACTTGTTCCAACTTGCCCTGATTCATCACCGCGATGCGATGCGACAGCGCCAGTGCCTCGGACTGTTCGTGAGTGACGAAGATGAACGTGATCCCCACCTCGCGTTGCAAGTTAATCAGTTCGACCTGCACTTCTTCACGCAGCTTGGCGTCCAGCGCCGCCAACGACTCGTCGAGCAACAGCAGCTGCGGGCGGCTGACCAGCCCGCGCGCCAGCGCCACGCGCTGCTTCTCTCCGCCGGAAAGTTCGTGCGGATATTTGCCAGCCTTGCCGGTTAGGCGCACCTGCTCCAGCGCTTCATGTAATCGCATGCGTGCTTGTTCCGGCGGACAGCGAGACATCTTGAGCGGGAAGGCGATGTTCTGCGCGACCGTCATGTGCGGGAACAGCGCATAACTCTGGAACACGGTGCGAATAGGGCGTTTTTCCGGGGGGGTATCGGCGAGGTCGATACCGTCCAACACAATCTGTCCGGCATCGGGCAGGTCGAAACCGGCAATCATGCGCAGCAGCGTGGTCTTGCCGCAGCCGGAAGGTCCGAGCAGGGTGAAGAATTCGCCCGCTTCGATATCCAGGCTGACATTGTCCACCGCGACGAGATCACCGATACGGCGCGTGACGTTCCTGATTTCGAGCTGGGCCATGATTGAACTAACCGGAATTGTTGGTGCGGTCATACCTCGGAATTCATAATACTCCTCAAGATTGTGCGGTGCGAATAATAAAATAGTCAAAAAAATGGTCCCGGCTACACTGCCTCTGCATCTTCTTCCCGGTTGTTTTTTTGATGCTCGCATGGAGTTTGGAACTGTAGTTTCGTTTGGCGTTCCAATTAGCAGGAAGGGCGATTGTCGCTCAAGATCCACTTAGAAATATCCCTGTAAGGTTGTATGGTTTGAACCTGAATCAAGCGAACGCGCAGGAGGAACATAAAATGCAACGCAGACAATTCTTGTACACGTTATCCGGCATCACGCTGGCGCTTGCGACACGCTCATACGCCGCATCTGGTAACGACAGGGTGACGATCATGAAGTTTTCCGATGACGGGAAGGCGCTCGGCCGCGTCACACTGGCCAAGGTGCGCAAGGACTCCGAATGGAAAAAGCGCCTTTCGCCGCTTGCCTATCAGGTGACCCGCGAGCAGGGCACGGAACGGGCATATTCACAGCCGGGCTACGACAGGCATGAGCCGGGACTGTATCGCTGCGTGTGTTGCGACAATGCGCTGTTCGATGCCAAGACCAAATACGATTCGCATACCGGCTGGCCGAGTTTCTGGCAGCCGATCGCCGCGGAGAATGTGCGCGGGAATGTCGATCGCATGTTCGGCATGACACGCACTGAAGTGCAATGTGCGTTGTGCGATGCGCACCTCGGTCATGTGTTCGACGATGGCCCGAAGCCGACCGGTTTGCGCTATTGCATTAATATGGTTGCTTTGCGTTTCATACCCTATAAATAAACATGCTGATCTTTGTCCTTGCCTACATCGGTGGCGTGCTGACCATCTTCAGCCCGTGCGTGCTGCCGGTGTTGCCGTTCATCTTTGCGCGATCAGACCAGTCGTTCCGGCGTTCCGGCTTGCCTATCCTGGTCGGCATGGCGGTAACGTTCGCGGTGCTGGCCAGCCTCGCGACCGTAGGCGGGGCCTGGCTGGTCGGGATCAATCAATATGGTCGCTATGCGGCGATGCTGCTGCTGTTGCTGATGGGACTGGCGCTGGTCTTCCCGTCCTTGTCGGAACGCATGATGCGTCCATTCGTCGCACTCGGTGGAACGTTGCAGCAGCGCGCCGACCGGCAGGCCGGCATCAGGGGTTCGCTGCTGCTGGGTGTCGCGGTCGGATTTTTATGGGCGCCTTGTGCAGGCCCTATCCTTGGGCTGTTGCTGGCTGGCGCCGCTCTGAGCGGCGCAAACCTTTACAGTGCATTGCTGTTGCTGGCATTCGCCGCCGGCACCGCGTCTTCGCTGGCGGTCGCCCTGCTGGCGGGAGCCCGGGTATTCAGCCTGATGAAGCGCAGCCTGGGTGCCGAGGAATGGCTGCGGCGCGGCTTGGGCGTGGCTGTGCTGGCCGGCGTGGTGGTCATCGCGCTGGGCTGGGACACCCGCTTTTTGGCGCAGTTTTCATTCTTGAGTACCGCAAATACCGAACAGCAACTGATCGAGCGATTGGCCGATAAACCAAAAGACTCGATTTCCGAAAACGCCCGCATGGCGCCGCCTTTCACCGGCGCGACGCTCTGGCTGAATTCGCCCCCACTGACTGTCGAGATGTTGCGCGGCAAAGTGGTGCTGGTCGATTTCTGGACGTACTCATGCATCAATTGTCTGCGCACGCTGCCTTACCTGAAGGCCTGGGACGAAAAGTATCGAAGCCGGGGTCTGGTCATCGTCGGCGTGCATGCGCCGGAATTCGCGTTTGAAAGGGACCAGCGCAATGTCGAAAAGGCGATCCGCGATCTGGGTATCAATTATCCGGTGCCGATGGATAACAGTTACGCGATCTGGAATGCGTACAAGAATGAATACTGGCCGGCGCATTATCTGATCGACGCGCAAGGCCGGATCCGTGACCGGCATTTCGGCGAGGGCAAATACCGGGAGACCGAGCAGATGATCCGGTCCCTGCTCAAGGAGGCGCATCAGGGTGTGCTGGCGATGGACGACGAACTGGTGCAGGTGACGGGATCGGGCGCAACGGCTGCTGCTTCGGCAAGCGCGCGTTCGCCGGAGACCTATCTGGGTTATGCGCGCCAGGAAAATCTGGCTTCACCCGAGGCGATCAGGATGGATGTCGCGGCGAATTACAGCGCGCCGCGCGCGCTTGATGTGAATCATTGGACGCTGAGCGGCATGTGGCTGGTGTCCGCCGAATCTTCCGCATTGCAGGCTGAAGGGGGCGCGATCAGTTACCGTTTTCGCGGCCGCGACCTGCATCTGGTGCTGGGTACACTTAACGGCAAGCCGGTGCGTTTCAAGGTCACGCTGGATGGTGCTATGCCCGGTGCGGATCACGGCGTGGATATCGATGCGCAAGGCAATGGCGTGATACGCGAGCAGCGTCTGTACCAGTTGATCAGGCAAAGCGGAGAGATCGGTGTCCACACTTTCCGCATCGAATTTCCGGATGAGGGTGCGGAGGCTTTCGCCTTTACTTTCGGCTAAACACAAGGAGAATCATCATGCTGACAATCAAATCCATACACGGTTATTTTTTCAAGGGAGGCATGTGTCTGATGCTGGGTTTTGGCGCACTGTCAAATGCCACCGCCGCACCGGCCGGGCAGATAGCCGTATTCGCCGGGGGCTGCTTCTGGGGCGTGGATGCGGTGTTCAAGCACGTCAAAGGCGTTTCCATGGTGGAGTCGGGCTATGCGGGCGGCAGTGCGGCAACTGCGCATTACGAGCAAGTCAGCGATGGCAATACCGGGCATGCCGAATCGGTGCGTGTCCGTTTCGATCCGGCTCAGGTCTCCTTTCAACAATTGCTGGAAGTGTTCTTCAGTGTGGCGCACGATCCCACCCAGCTGAATCGTCAGGGGCCAGATCGCGGCACCCAATATCGCTCGGCGATCTTTTACACCAGCGCGGAGCAACAGAAGATCGCGCTCGAATACATAAAGCAGCTTACCGCTGCGCGCATTTTTTCCGCGCCCATCGTCACGCAGGTAGCCCCGCTGCAGCAGTTCTACCCGGCTGAGGATTACCACCAGAACTACCTGGCTTTGCATCCATATCAGCCTTATATCGTTTTCAACGATATGCCCAAGCTGGAACAATTGCGCAAACAGTTCCCGGCGTATTACCGGTAAAGGGCGTAGCCAAGATCGATCCGTGCAGTTGGATTTTTCAAAGTGATTTGGGGGAACCGCACTGTTACGCCCCGCCGTGCCGCTTTGCTCGCCATCCGGGTTCGCCTCGGCTAGCCCGGCCAGATTGTGTAATATCTGCCCGAAATGCCTGTCTTCGAGCAAAAATCTAACCGGCTTTCCAGACTTACCTCAAGTCTGCTGCTGGGCGTTTCGCTCATCTTTCCGTTGGGGTTGCTGGCGGCAGAGCAGGCTGATCAGCCGGTATCAGAACTCGATACACCTGAATATATCGATGCCCAGCGAAATTATCTGTCGAAAGAGTTTGTCAACTTCGTTGCCGACATAGATCGCTTTTTTGGGGATGATCGCAATTACCTGGAAACCAACAAGAGCGTTATACAGATCGATCTGACCAAGGTGTCCGGGTATGGCGGTAGTCGCAACCCGGTGTTTTCCGGTAGAGCCAAGCTGGATATGCCTTCGGCAGAGAAACGATTGCATCTTTTGCTTGAATCTGATCCTGAGAAAACCATAACAGGCGAGACAACTCCAGGACAGCCGGTTGTTCAAAATAAGGTGGTGACGCCCGAGAAAGTCGCCGTTGGGGCAGGTTATGTCAAGGAGAAGGAGACTCGCTGGCACTTCAGCGCGGACGCAGGAATACAAATACACAGTCCGGTGGAACCCTTCGCGCGCGCCAGGGGAAGCTATTCGTTCCCGCTGGAACAATGGCGGATGAAGGCGGCGGAAACTCTGTTCTGGTTCAGTACGATAGGCGCGGGTGAGACCACCCAGCTTGATCTGGAGCATATTTTAAGCGAACCGGTGTTGTTTCGTGCCAGCAGCGTAGCCACGTGGTTGCGTGACAAGCACAACTTCGACCTGCGCCAGGATTTGTCGATTTATCACACCCTGAATGATCGCAGTGCCCTGCTGTATCAGGCGAGCGCCATCGGTGTCAGCAATCCGCAGGTACAAGCCACGGAATTTGTCCTGGCGATGGTTTATCGCTACCGTTTGCGCCAGAAATGGATATTCCTGGAATTGAGCCCGCAACTGCATTTTCCCAAAGCGGATAATTTCAAGTCCAACCCCGCGCTCAGCATGCGACTGGAAATACTGTTCGATGAGTCAAGATGACATCGATTAACCAATGACCTGCAAAGATGAAGAGCCTCAGCTCAGTTGCTGGCCATGTTCCCGCGTGGCATGGAACGCTACTTTCGGCCAGCGTTCCTGAGCCAAGCGCAGGTTCACACCGGTGTCGGCCAGATAGGCATAGTTGCCGTCCACGTCCTTGGCCAAGCGGCTTTGGTTGGCTTTCACGAATTCATTGAGATGATTCTTGTCAGTGCAGGTCACCCAGCGGGCGGTGTGGATGCCGGCGCGTTCGAATACCGCATCCACTCCGTACTCTGATTTCAAACGGTGTTCGACCACTTCGAACTGCAATTGACCCACCGCGCCGATCAGCGGGTTGCTATCCTGCAGTGGGTCGAACACTTGCACCGCACCTTCTTCGCCCAGTTGGCGCAAGCCTTTTTGCAACTGTTTGGCCTTCATCGGGTCGCGCAATCGCGCGCGGCTGAACAGTTCCGGCGCGAAGTAGGGGATACCCTTGAAGGTGAGCGCCTCGCCTTCGGTGAGTACGTCGCCGATCTGCAGCTGGCCGTGGTTGTGCACGCCGATAATGTCGCCCGCGTAAGCTTCGTCCATGCGCGTACGCTCGTTGGCCATGAAGGTCACCGCATTGGCGAGCTTCATTTCCTTGCCGGTGCGCCTGTGCTTGACCTTCATGCCTGAGGTGTAGCGGCCCGAGCAGACACGCAGGAATGCGATACGGTCGCGGTGATTCGGATCCATGTTGGCCTGGATCTTGAACACAAAGCCGGTAAAGGCGGGCTCGGTCGGCTGCACGATGCGCACATCGGTTGCTCGTGGCAACGGGGAGGGTGCCCAGTCCACCAGCGCACGCAATACTTCGCGCACGCCGAAGTTGTTGATTCCGGAACCGAAGAACACCGGCGATTGATGCCCCGAGAGGAACTCTTGCAGGTCGAACGACACGCCTGCTCCACTGACCAGCTCGGTCTCGTCGCGCATGGTCTGCATTTCGCTCGGACATTTTTGCGCAAGCTGTTCGATCTGCGAACCTCGCAGCACTTCTACTTCCTGCCCGGCTTTGGCTTCGCCCGGAGAGAAGCGCAGCACTTCGTCATTCAGCAGGTGATACACGCCCTGAAAACGTTTGCCCATGCCGATCGGCCAGGTCACCGGCGCGCACTTAATCTTGAGCAGCGATTCGATCTCGTCCAGCACTTCCAGCGGATCGCGCACTTCGCGGTCCATCTTGTTGATGAACGTGATGATGGGCGTGTTGCGCAGGCGGCACACTTCCAGCAGCTTGATGGTTTGCGCTTCGACTCCCTTGGCCGCGTCCACCACCATCACCGCCGCATCCACGGCAGTCAGCACGCGATAGGTGTCCTCGGAGAAATCCTCGTGGCCGGGCGTATCGAGCAGGTTGATCACGCAACCATCGTAGGTGAACTGCATCACCGAGCTGGCGACCGAGATGCCGCGCTGTTTTTCGATCTCCAGCCAGTCGGAAGTTGCATGGCGGCCGCTCTTGCGCGCCTTGACCGTGCCCGCCATCTGGATCGCACCGCCGAACAGCAGCAGCTTTTCGGTGAGTGTGGTCTTACCCGCATCGGGGTGAGAGATGATCGCAAAAGTGCGGCGGCGGCTAACTTCGCGAACTACCTGGGCTTCGCGCACGATCCCCTCAGAATTCACTGAGGGAAAGATGGTACTGTTCTCTTCCAATGATTGATTCATTTTATCCAGTAGGGCTGATAACCGTAAAACAAAAAAGGCTTGCCAAGTTTTTTTGGCAAGCCATTTCAAAATTCACCAAGCATAACCACGTGGTTGATTTTGCGCGCTACCGCATGCGAAATTATTAGCTAAAACTGCCTTGTTAATTTTGCGCGCTATTGCACGCGAAATCTGGTGGCCCGGGGCGGAATCGAACCACCGACACAAGGATTTTCAGTCCTCTGCTCTACCGACTGAGCTACCAGGCCATTTACTGCATTTTTCCAGTTGAGCAAGCCCAATGATCGAAAAAGTTCAGCCAACTTCGGAAGCGGTGCATTATACCGATAACGCCCTAAATGACAAACCCCGCCGTAGCGGGGTTTGTATTTTTTGCAGAACCGTAGCGATGTTGCCTCGACACGGTGTTGCGAAGCATCCGGTGCGGGAGGGGCAACTGGCGGCTGCTCCCGCAATCGGCTGGCTTCGCCAGTAACGTGTCGCAGCCGCCGCTTCGAATACAAGGCGCACGGAGCGCAACGACCGAGACATACCTTCTGGGGTAGGCAAGGAAGTGAGCACCGCGCAACACAGCAATCGAATCGCGCAGTAGGTTCAGTTACATCATGCCTTCCATGCCGCCCATGCCGCCGCCACCCATACCGCCAGGAGCAGGCTTGTCTTCCGCCAACTCGGCCACCATGCAAGCAGTGGTGAGCATCAGACCCGCGATGGACGCTGCATTTTGCAATGCGACACGTGTCACCTTGGTCGGATCAACCACACCCATTGCCAGCATGTCGCCATACTCGCTGGTGGCTGCGTTATACCCGAAGCTTCCCTTGCCTTCCGTCACTTTGTTGACCACTACTGAAGGCTCGTCGCCTGCGTTGGCCACGATAAAGCGCAACGGTGATTCCATGGCGCGCAACACGATGGTGATGCCGGCGTCCTGATCATGGTTGTCGCCCTTCAGCTTGGCTACAGCAACCTTGGCGCGCAACAATGCCACGCCGCCGCCGGGAACGATGCCTTCTTCAACGGCAGCGCGAGTCGCGTGCAATGCATCTTCCACACGCGCTTTCTTTTCCTTCATTTCGACTTCGGTTGCCGCACCGACCTTGATCACGGCAACACCGCCGGCCAGCTTGGCTTTGCGTTCCTGCAGTTTTTCCTTGTCGTAGTCGCTGGTGGATTCTTCGGCTTGCTTGTTGATCTGGCTGATACGACCCTTGATTGCATCTTCCTTGCCGGCACCATCGATAATGATGGTGTTGTCCTTGCCCACTTCAACGCGTTTGGCTTGACCCAACTCGGCCAGAGTGGCTTTCTCCAGAGACAGGCCGACTTCTTCAGCGATCACGGTGCCGCCGGACAAAATCGCGATATCTTCCAGCATGGCTTTGCGACGGTCGCCAAAACCGGGAGCCTTGACGGCAACAGTCTTTAGGATTCCGCGAATGTTGTTCACTACCAAAGTGGCCAGCGCTTCGCCATCCACGTCCTCCGCGATGATCAGCAATGGACGGCCTGCCTTGGCGACTTGTTCCAGTAGCGGGAGCAGATCACGGATGTTGGAAACCTTTTTGTCGTGCAGCAGGATGTAGGGATTTTCCATCAATGCCAACTGGCGGTCCTGGTTGTTGATGAAGTAGGGCGACAGGTAACCGCGATCGAACTGCATCCCTTCCACGATGTCCAGTTCATCTTCCAAGCCGGTGCCGTCTTCAATCGTGATCACGCCTTCCTTGCCGACCTTTTCCATCGCAGCAGCGATTTTCTCGCCGATCACCATATCTGAGTTGGCGGAGATCGAGCCCACTTGCGCGATCTCCTTGCTCGTTGTACAAGGCTTGGAAATCTTCTTCAGTTCCACAACGGCTGCGATGACCGCCTGGTCAATGCCTCGTTTCAGATCCATCGGGTTCATGCCGGCGGCAACGAACTTCATGCCTTCCTGGACGATGGATTGCGCCAGTACGGTCGCCGTGGTTGTGCCGTCACCCGCTACATCGGATGTCTTGGAAGCAACTTCCTTGACCATTTGCGCGCCCATGTTTTCGAACTTGTCCTTCAGTTCGATCTCTTTGGCGACCGATACACCATCCTTGGTGATGGTTGGAGCGCCATAAGAGCGCTCCAGCACTACATTGCGACCTTTCGGGCCGAGTGTGACCTTGACCGCGTCGGCCAGGATGTTCACGCCGACCACCATCTTGTTTCGTGCGGCGTCGTGGAATTTTACGTCTTTAGCTGCCATGTTTATTCTCCTGAATGTCTAGAATGAGTGGATTGCGGCATACTGCCGCTTCCAGCCTGTTTGATTATTTGGATTCGACAACGCCGATGATGTCGTCTTCGCGCATCGTCATGTATTCCTGGCCGTCCATCTTGAAGGCTTGCCCGGCATATTTGCCGAACAAAACACGGTCGCCGACCTTGACACTCATTGGTTGCAATTTGCCGTCATCACCGACCTTGCCTTTGCCCACGGCGACGATCTCTCCCTGATCAGGTTTTTCGGTGGCTGCATCGGGGATCACGATACCGGAAGCGGTCTTGCGCTCTTCTTCCATGCGTTTGACGATCACGCGGTCGTTCAAAGGACGAATTTTCATACTGATGTCTCCTAAAACAAGGGGTTAAAAAAATGTGGAGGCGAAGTTTAGCACTCTCTGCCTGCGAGTGCCAATAATTGGGGCGGTCCCGCCCGGTTTCAAGGGCAGGGCGGGTTTATTTTTATTTCAAGCGTGGGAAGGGGGAAGTGCGATTTTGTTATCGGTACTGAACTGATAGTCGTGGAAGATGTGTTCTGCGGTCAGTATCCGATAGGTGCCATCGGGATTGCGGTGGGTCGTATCCGTGAGGCGGTAGGCGTAATGCCCGCAGGTCCAGCAGTCATAATTGCGCATGTGGGTGCACAAACAGGTCTTGTCTTTCACTGAAATCTTCTTGGCATCGGGATGCAACGCCACTTCGCGGTTGTATGCTTCTATGTAGGCGCAATGGCCATTCGCGTCCAAGAGATAACCGTATGCTTCGCAGTTCGGGCGTATGCCGGCGCCGATCGCCGGACTATTCTTCAGCATGCGCATCGGATATCCGGTCGGGGATATCATGTTGACTTCGATGTCCTGTTCGCCGGCCTTGAAGTATTCCTGCTGGACTTTTTCCGGAATGCCGCATTCCTCGGCAATGGTAAAGCGCGTTGCCACCTGGACGGCTGCCGAACCGGTTTCCAGATAGCTCACCGCATCGCTGCCGGTAAAGATTCCGCCAGCCGGGATCACCGGGATATCCAGTTTTTCAGCCTTAAGATGCTGCTGGATCTCGGTGACGATGGTGCGCAGGTCATACTGCGCCCAATCCATGCCGAAGCCCAGGTGTCCGCCAGCCAGAGGGCCTTCCACCACGATGTAATCGGGCAGGCGGTTGAGCTTGGCATTTTTGCGTATGAACAGCTGCAGTGCGCGCAACGAGGAAACGATGATGCCCAGCTTGGCATCGCGAAAGCGCGGGTTGTCTTCCATCAGCGCGAACGATCCGAGATGCAGCCCGGCGCTTAGCGTGATGCCGTCGATCCCTGCATCGAGTGCGCCACACAACCGCACGCGCAAAGTCTCGCGCGGCGAATTCATGGTCAGCTTTTCCATGCAGTTGACGAATATCATTCCGTCGCCGCGTTTGGCTTCCATCGTTTTGCTGACGTGCAATCGGGTCGATTCACTCACCTGCTCCAGATCGAATTTCACGATCGATTTGTCAGCCTTCAGAACGTTAAGTTTGTATTGTTTTTGTTTGTCGCTGACGAATTTTGTTTTGTAGTGACGATCCGTAACGGTCGGCAACATCGCATCGGAAATATGTCCTATTCCTCCCAGTCTTGCGGCCTCCAGAGCCAACTCGCGACTGGAAATATCAACGCCCATTCCACCTATTATGATCGGCACTATCTCGCGCTTGCCAAAGCGCAGGCGGAAATCATCAACACGTTTCATTGCCATCTTCCTTCCACTGCCCCTTGTATTTACATGGCGACATAAATCTACTGCGCGACTCCGGGGCGGGGTCGGGCGGTGCTCGCGCTCCTCACATACTGATGTGTATGCTCCGGGCGCTGTGCTCCGGCCTCCCCCACCCCAAAGCCGCTCGCTACGATTTCTGTCGCTATGTAAGCAAGGAAGCCAAAATGATCATAAATGCACATTCACAGGGTGTGAAGGATGCCACAAATGGGGCAATCCTCAAAGCAAAGTACATTTCCGCCAAGGTTTTTACAATCAAAATTCCTGATCATCAAGTTGCTGGAAGAGTTCGTATGAACGTGAATGCGAAATGACAGGCTCAAGCTGCCAGCAGATTCTGGATACTTTAAAATTTTCATTCGCCAGACGGGCTGGATCTTAACCAGCTTCTGCTGGCGAGTGGCAAAACCAGCTATGATTAAGCGCATGACGAATCACCCTCAAACCAATCCAGAGCTTCTCGCCCGCAGCCTTTCCGCGGTCTGGCATCCATGTTCCCAAATGAGACATTACGAGCGTTTCCCGTTGCTGCCTATCGCTCGAGGGTCGGGTGTATGGCTGTATGACCAGGAAGGCAAAGCTTATCTTGATGCGGTAAGTTCCTGGTGGGTGAACCTGTTTGGGCATTGCAATCCGCGTATCAATGCGGCATTGCGAGAACAGTTGGATACACTGGAACACGTGATGCTGGCCGGCTTCACTCATGAGCCGGTGGTGCTGCTTTCAGAGCGACTGCGCAGCCTGGCGCCGACCGGGTTGGGACATTGCTTCTACGCCTCGGACGGTGCGTCGGCGACGGAGATCGCGCTGAAAATGAGCGCCCACCATTGGCGCAACAGCGGCAAGCCGGACAAAGTGCAGTTCATCAGTTTGCAGAACAGTTACCACGGCGAAACTTTGGGGGCATTATCTGTGACAGATGTCGCGCTATTCCGGGATGCGTATGGTGCGCTTATCCGTCAGCAAGCCACTCTGCCCAGCCCGGACTGGCGCAAAGCCGATGCCGGTGAAAGTGCCGAGTCTTACGCGCTGCGTT
Source organism: Gallionella sp. (assembly GCA_049799235.1). Classification (GTDB taxonomy): domain Bacteria; phylum Pseudomonadota; class Gammaproteobacteria; order Burkholderiales; family Gallionellaceae; genus Gallionella. The sequence continues at coordinate 351 of JBARHM010000224.1, read as the reverse complement.
GTTCCGAAGCGCTGGAAAGGCATCTCCAGCAGCACCATTCCGGGATTGCTGCTTTCATCATAGAGCCGTTGGTACAGTGCGCTGCGGGAATGGCGATGTACCACCCGATCTATTTGCAGCGCGCGCGTCAACTTTGCTCCGAATACGGGGTGCATTTGATCGCCGACGAGATTGCGGTCGGAATGGGGCGCACCGGCACGCTGTTCGCCTGCGAACAGGCACCTGTCCATCAACATCCAGACACTGCGCGTTCAGTGGTTGAGGAACGGGGGATAACGCCCGACTTCCTGTGTCTGTCGAAAGGCATAACCGGCGGTTATCTGCCGTTATCCGTGGTGATGTCACGCGATG
>JBARHM010000223.1:0-2425 GCA_049799235.1 Gallionella sp. | reverse complement strand
AGGCTGACCTATATCCTTTATTATGCTGACAAAATGGGCGGTGGTGAAAAAGGTGCTTTTAGCTATCCGCCTAAGCAATGGCAACCAGTCGCACCCAAGAGCACTGGTGAATCGATTTGGAAAGCAGCCTGCGGCAAGCAGTAATCCAGTGTGTCCGGCACCGTGTGAAGAAAATGCTTTGCAGTGGCATCACCAGGACTGATCGGCGCAGTGGAGGGCGTTATATGGGGTCGTTCAGAATGGATAGACCGCCGGGTGAGGGCGGATACCAGGATAGCGTGTGAGATGTTCGCACGAGACTACATCTTGCCACAGGCGATCTTCCACAGAACTACTTGAAATGAACCAGGTTCTACCTTTTGCCAATCTGGATTATCCAAATTAGAGTCGCCAATAACAGTGTTGCCTTCACCTGATTTATCGCTGTAATAATTATATGCGGTCATTCGATACTGATTTTTCTTGCAGTCATAATCGAATCGCTTGGCTATGGATTGATAAAACATCGGGCTTGAAGATTCGTCAAGTTTTTGGAGTTTTCTGAAATCGACCAGGCTCCACATTTTTACGATGTGCTTATTCTTCTGAATTGAATTGCGGTCAACATAGTTATCTTGCGGTCCATCGTCAGTGGCGCTGATTTGTTCCCACTCCGCCATCGCACTATTGCTCACGGCAGCCAGCAACATCACCAGGATTAGTTTAATCATAACGTCCCCTTGTTACCGAAAATTGCGCCTGTTCCTATACCAATATATTGAGTGCTCAGCATCCAATTACGTTTTCACGTTTTGCTTCTCAAGTTCCTCCAGAGCGTCTTTCGCTATTTCCCGAACTTCTTCGTTCGCATCCTTCAGGCAGGCTTCAACATGAGTGCGTGCGGCTGGGCTGCCGGTGAGGCCGAGCAGATAGCATGCGTCGGCGCGCACGCGATGGTCGGCATGGCGGGTGAGATCGGCCAGTTGCGGCAGCAGCTTGCGCAGTACCGCGGTGTTGGCATGGGCTTCCAGCAGCGCGCTGACGCCAAGCCGTACTCCGATTTTGACCCTGGGGTCGGCGATGGTGGCGAGCAGCGGCTTGAGGCGCTGAGTATCCGCTTCGATGAAGGCCACGGCCTGCTTGTAGCTTCCCTGCTTCAACAGATGTTCGACATAGTGCGCGATACCTTCCTCGCCATTCGCCCACTCGGCCCATCGTCTCAGCTCGGCAGGACTGTGTGCGCCTGTGAGGGTGAACGGGCCCAGGCGCAGCCACGGGGTGGCGCGCACGCCGTATTCCGCAGCCTGATCGGGATGTACGGCAACATTCACTACGGTCATTTTTCCGATCAGCCCCTGCTTGGCCAGCTTGCCCAGCCCCCTGATGACGGTGGCGCAGTGCGGGCAGCCGGGAGCGGTAAAGAGCAGGGCATCGGGTGGCGTGGTGGGCATGTGATCTGATGGGGTCATATATTAATGAGACAGCTACGCATTATTTTAGCAGCCGCTAACCCGGCATTCCGTCGGTGCGCGGCTTGACCAGGATGGGGGCGTATATCCAGATAAACAATGCAAAGGCGATCAACCATGCCGCTTGGGCGATGCCCACCCACAGCATGTAATGCGCTGGTGCGATCATCGGCAATAGCACCCGGGCAACCCAGGCCGCGAACAATGACATGAATGCAGGCGCAAGCAGCCGCGAGTGTTTCTGGATGTCGCGGCCGGTGTGGCCGAGCGCGATGCGCGACATCATTCCTGCCGTGATCAGGCCGATGCCGCCCACGGCGAATGCATGCAGCGCGAGAGAAGGCGGCAGGGATGCGAACGGCGCAAGCGCCCTGAGCAGGAACCCGAATGTGGCGCCGCCATAGCCGAGGTATAACACCCATAGCAGCGGCTTTTTCCAGATGCCCTTGGTGTACCAGTCTGCCAGCCGCATTGTGTGGATCGCAAACAGCAATCCGGCGAGTGCCGCACTGACCGGGACATTCCGCCAGAACACATCGGCGATCAGGAACAGCACGAACAGGTAGAGGCTGGAGCGGTCTATCCACATCCGATTCTTTAATGCCACGGGATAGCCGACGCCGCGCTCGATGAAGAACGGCAACACGCGCCGCACCATGGTGTAGATCAGCGCGAGCAGAACATACAATCCGGAATACAGGCCCCACGCGACGCCTTGCTCCAGCACACCCGACACGCCGAGATAGAAGCACAGGTTGGCCAGCATCAGCAGCACCAGCTTGGAGGCGATGCCGATATTCTGATGCGGCTTTGCGCGCAGGATCGGACTGAAGATCGCAACGATCAGCCAGAGGTCGAACAGCAGATCCGGCATCATCATCGGCAGTATCTGTCCGGGCATCATCCAGCCGGCCGTCCGTGCCGCCAGCCACAATGTTGCCAGGCCTGCCAGCGGGAATCCCCGGAGTGTCTGGATA
>JBARHM010000222.1:0-1870 GCA_049799235.1 Gallionella sp. | reverse complement strand
AACATGCCGAAGTTGCCCGCCTCGGAAGCCATCGAGGACAGCGTCCAACTGGTGCCGGTGGCGTGAAATACCTTGGCGTAACCGATCAGGCTGTCTATGTGCGGTTCCGCGAAGAAATCGGCAGACGGCGTAATCAGTAGTACTTCTGCACCTTTCACATCGATGGGGAAACGCACATCGATGCCGGTCGCGTCCTTCACGTCCTCTTCCAGACCCTCCAGCGTATCGTTCAGTGCCGGGCCGGGCAGGCCAAGGTTGTTACCAATGCGATGCACCTTGCCGATGATCTCATTAGCGTATTTTTGTCCGTAGCCGACGGAATCGAGGATCTCGCGCGCTGCCATGGTGACTTCTGCGGTGTCGATTCCGTAAGGGCAGAAAACCGAGCATCGGCGGCACTCGGAGCACTGGTGAAAATAGGTGTACCACTCGTCCAGAACTTCCCGCGTCAGATCACGTGCCCCGACCAGCTTGGGAAACAGTTTCCCGGGCAAGGTGAAATAGCGGCGATAGACGCTGCGCATCAAATCCTGGCGCGCCACCGGCATGTTCTTCGGATCTTGCGTGCCAATGAAATAGTGGCATTTGTCGGAACAGGCGCCGCAATGTACGCAGGCATCCATATAGACTTTGAGCGAACGGTATTTCGTCAGCAGTTCGCCCATCTTGGCGATGGCTTTGTCATGCCAGTCTTCCACCAACTGACCAGGGAAGCCAAGTGCTTCATTGATCTTGTCGTTGGCGACGAATGATCTGACATCTTCCATCGAACCAGGCTTGAGGGCCGGGATGATGGGAATAGTGCGATAGGGTGGTGCAGCGACGTCAGCCATTTATTTCTCCAGCCCCGCCGCCCAAGGCGCGATATGACGCTTCTCGCGAGGATTGTCAGCCTGATTGCGGGACGGTGAGAAAAAGACTCCCGGGGCATGCAGGAGTTTGCTGATCGGGAAGATCGCCAGAAGCGCAACAACCGACAGCAGATGAAAATAGAGAACGACATCTCCGGGCAGGGCACCGATGCTCAGTTGCATCCAGCCGAGGAAGAAGCTCTTGACTGCGATTACGTCGGTATGGGCCACAAACTTCATTACCAGTCCGGAAACTGCGATGCCGATGAGCAACAGCAGCATCAAATGATCGGAGGGAGTTGAAATGTAGCGTATGCGCTCGACGAACAGACGGCGCGCCCACAGACCAAGCAGCCCCAGTAGCATGGTCAGTCCGGCATACATCCCTATAGGCTGGATGAGTGCGACCCAACCCCAAACCGGTTCAGTGAAGTAGCGCAGGTGGCGCATCAATACCAGCGCGAGGCTGGCATGAAACAGCCAACCCATGCTCCAAATCCAGAGATTCGCCTTGAACAGGCTCTCGAAGAACACAACTTCCCGTGTCATACGCAACACAACGCCTGATTGCGTGGTCGGTGCCGGGGTTGTGGGAATCTTCAGTGGCGCTGGCGTACGCGCATAAGTGTTGATCCGGTAGAACAACCCCACGACGAACATCAGAGTCGCGAAATAAAACAGAATCGCAATCAGGATACTGGCCATGTTCATGTTCTACCGGCGACTTTGCTTAAATACAGCCAGTGGGCTTCGGAAGGCCGGCGATCTTGCACGCCTGCTTGCCCGGGCCATAGGGGTACAGGCCATACAGGTACTCGCTGGTCCCCTTCTCGGGGCCAAGCTTCTTGCCGATAGCCTTGGTCAGTACGCGCACAGCCGGAGCAATCTGGTATTCCTCGAAATATTCGCGCAGGAAGTTAACCACTTCCCAATGCTGATCGGTCATGGTGATGTTCTCGGTACCGGCAATGTAATTCGCCACGTCGACATCCCACTCGCCCAGATTGACGAGGTAGCCC
>JBARHM010000221.1:0-2060 GCA_049799235.1 Gallionella sp. | reverse complement strand
CGATGAGCTGTCGATCGGATCTGAAGCTCCCGGGAGGCAACGCTGCCGATCGCGGCAAGACATGGATCCCCGCGGATGGGACGCCTCGTCCCTACATCTGGGCCGACATCACCTGGTTACTGCACCAGCACCGGATCAGCTGGGCCTACTACGTGGGGTCCGCCACGTGCCTGCACCCCGGGTGCGGCCGTTCGCCGGACCAGGAGGACACCGCGGCGGTGCAGAACCCGCTGCCCGGTTTCAAGACGGTCGCGGTCGATCACCAGCTCCAGAACGTCCAGTCGAATGCGAACTACTTCAAGGCTGCGGCGGACGGGACGCTTCCCGCGGTGTCGTGGGTCATGCCGACCACGAACAGGGGAGAGCACCCGCCTGACGACATCGGCAACGGTCAGGCGTGGGTGACGCGGGTCGTCAACGCGGCGATGAGAGGGCCGGGCTGGCTGCACACCGCGATCTTCATCACGTGGGACGACTGGGGCGGGTTCTACGACCACGTCGTGCCGCCCAAGGTGGACGCCAACGGCTACGGGATCCGCGTGCCGGCGTTGATGATCAGTCCGTGGGCGCGCCCCGGGTTCATCGACCATCAGACGCTGTCGTTCGACGCGTACCTGAAGTTCATCGAGGACCGGTTCCTGGGCGGGGCGCGGATCGACCCGCGGACCGACGGTTGGCCCGACTCGCGCCCGACGGTCCGCGAGGACGCGCCGCAACTCGGCGATCTCTACCCGGAGTTCAACTTCGACCAGCAGCCCCTCGACCCGTTGATCCTGGATCCCTGGCCCTGAGATAGCCTGCGACACAGGCTATCTGCTACGTGGCTGGCCCGCCTGGATTCGAACCAAGACTAACTGATCCAGAGTCAGTCGGGCTACCATTACCCCACGGGCCACCGTGTTCGGGCCGTCTCGACCCGAGCGCCAAGGATACCAACTCCCTCGTTCGGACCCGGGAGCTTCGGCGACGTGTGAGCTACGCGTTGGACGTGACCGAGGTGCTGGGCGCGAACGCTCCGAGCAGATCGCTGACGTCGGTCACCTGCGACGCGGGTGGAACGTCGATCGCGATATCCGAGCCGATGTCCGACAGCGTGAGCGTCATCGCGAACGACGTGCCGGCGTTGGCGGGGTCCGTCTTGCTCAGGTCGAACGAGAACGTCATCTGCTTGACGAAGCCGTCGCCGTCCACCCAGAGGTCGATCGGCAAGCTCTGCATGCCCAGCTTCTCGAGCTTGTTCTTCGCCTTCTGCATCTCGGCGTCGGTCGGCTTGTCGGCCGAGAGTGAGGCAAGGAGCGGGAGCAGCTTCACGAGGTCGATCGACGCGCGATAGTGCGTGGCCGCCGAGCCGTCCACCGTCTCCGCCCCGACCTCGTCGACGGTCAATGCGTCCTTGATCGCCGCGAGGATGGCAGCAGGGTTCGCCGCTGCGGTGGCGGCACCCAGCTGGCCTTGGCTCTGGGGAAGCGTGGACGGGTCGAGCTTGATCCACGGCGTCGTCGCGGGGATGAACGACGCGAGCATCGGGGCCTGGACATAGAGCACCGGGCCCTTCCCTCCCTTGGCCACGATCATCTCGACCTTCCCGCCGGGCATCATGCCGAGCGACGGGATGTCGAGGACGACGTGCTCGCGGATGGAGCTGGGGTCGCTCGGATCCATGACGTATGCGACATCCCCGGTGATGTGCACGGTCTGCTTCGGCGACGTGAAGGTCAGGTCGATGGCCATCCGACCGGAGCCGGCCTCGTTGGTCTTCTGGATCGCGTCGAGGAGCGCCGGGAGTGCGTCGCCCGGGGTCGCGGCCTTCTGCGCCGGCGCGTTCGCGCAGCCCGAGAGCAGGAACACGATCAAGCCGAGTGAGACGAGGAGCTTCCTCATGCGTATCCATCGTACCGGGCCGCCGGATACTTGAATCCTTCGCCCGACTGGTTTGACCCCTTGCGGCGCGGGGGATTACGGTGAGGTACGCCCGACGACCTCGAGGGGAGCAGCGCCATGAACAAGGGTGGTTTGGTCGCAGAGGTCTCGAAGCGAACCGGGTTGAGCAAGGCGGATGT
>JBARHM010000220.1:0-4158 GCA_049799235.1 Gallionella sp. | reverse complement strand
CCCATATAGCGCAGTCTTCTTCTGATACAACTACACGCACAAAGCCTATCGCCTGAAGCTCGCCGATCCCGCCCTGCAGATATTCCCCTTCGATACGCCCTGAAATGCCCTGCTGCTGGAGCAGGTTCAGGATCATGTGCGCTTCGAGTCCGCTGGATGCTTCAAATACGCTACGCATAAATAACCAGGCAATCATCGCGCAAGAACAATGTAAATCGAAATGCCCAGGGATGTTACCGATATGATGATCGCCGAGATACAGAGAACCATGATCCGCAGATGTCTTTTGTCCGCAAGTGCCGCGGCCTTCTCCAGGACCCCCAAAGTGTTTTGCATCTGCAATGCCAGCTCTTTGATGTGTGCATCGTTCCCGGATGCCGCTGCCTGAAGTTCAGTGATCTGCTGTTGCTGCAATATCGTCAGATTGGCGGCAGCATCGGCACTTTTCTTGGTAAATACCGGCGCAGCCGCAGATACGATAGTTCCGACATAGGGCAGAACGGACTTGAGCACGGGAATAAGCCAGGCAGGCATGGTTGACTCCTAACTGTTATGGCCAGACCTTCCGGTCAGCACAATTGAAAATAAAGACGCATGCGGATTCAGGATAAACGCTTGACCCATTCAGCACTCCACAAATTTGTTTGCAGAATATACATGGTAGTACAGAAAGATGCGGTTTACTTATTTCATCCTGTCCCGACGCAAGAAAATGGCACAGGCCGAGCCGGCCGCTTCAGCCATCAATTACTGTTTAAACTCCATAAATCGAGCTGCTACGCAGCAAGAAGACGGTCAAGTAGTTAAAAGATCGGGCTTTAAATGCGCATGTCTTGAGCAGGGCATGCAACACCGGGGCGCAATTTTTGGTAGCGCAGTTGAGCAAGGTCTGCAACATTTTCACCGGAAGCCGCAACCATCAGAATCTCTCTCGCCAGTTGGGTAAAATCGGCTCGGAAATGCACCGAGCTTTTCAGCACCAGGATGCGTTGCTGCGCCGGGTCGATATCGAGATGGCGGAACATCGCTTGATCGGCCGCTTGCTGTTTATGGCTGGAGACCAGTATCTGTATGCCGCCCAGCCGCAAGCGCGCCATCGGGCCCAGATCCATTTTGCATCCCAGATAAAACGGACCGGTTCCGGTGAATCGGCCGTTGCCCAGCGCTTCAACGATATAGCGCCCGACCAGCGGAGCAGCGCCGATGCCGTTGTGCGCGCCTAGTGCCAACGCTATCGTGGCGCCAACGCCTGCGGCGTGCGCCGCCGCTGCGGCAGCCGGATCGCACAGCAAGCCGACACAGGCATCCGGCGCATTCTGATGCACCAACTCATGCAGGATGTCGGTGGTATCTCCGGCAGCGCCGCCGCCCGGATTGTCCTGCGTGTCGGCCAAAATGATAGTCCCTTCATCGCTGCTGGCGAGCGCATGACTCACTGCCTGAGCCACCCTGTATAGCCGGCCGCTGAAAGCGGCGCGCTGCGCCAGCATTGCATTGTACAAGCGCTGCGCAACTGCTTCGGTAGCAGCCACGTCGGTGCCATAAGCAATCACCGCCGGGCCGCAATCGTAAATATCGGCCAGCGGAAAACCCGGAACGATAGACGCACTCACATTGCCATCGCGCTCCAATTGCTCGACCAGATGCATCAGCGAGGCCAGCGGCTCGATTAAGGTGCACTGCCATGGCAGCGAGATCAAAAAAGGAATCTGGCGGTACGCCTTGTGCAGATGTTCACCGGCCAATATGCGTTGCAAAGCTATGGCCGCGCGCCGGCCGGTGTCGCTGATATCCACATGCGGATAGGTACGGTAAACGGTCATCGCGTCGGCCAGCGCTACCATGCGCGGGCTGATGTTGGCATGAAAATCCAGCGCTGCGACTATCGGTATATCGGGGCCGATGATGGCGCGTATCCGTGCCAGCAACTCCCCTTCTCCGTCATCGATATGCTCGGCCACCATCGCGCCATGCAGATCGAGGAACAGCGCATCGACAGGCATAGCCTGTTCCAGATCGCGCGCCAGCATAACCCATATTTTTTCGTACGCGTGCCGCGTGACCGGGCCGGAAGGATTCGCCGAAGTCCATAACAATGGTACAAACTCATTGTTGTTCGCCGCAGCTTCCTTGATGAAACCGGCAATCGCGATGTTGGCGTCGGCAACCGCATCGAATAATGCATTCCCCTGCACCAGACCGGGCCATGCGTCCGCAGTAAGGAATGCATCCATGCCGGTATGCCGCTGCACAAAAGTATTCGTTTCATGCAAAAAACCGGCTATCGCGATACGTGCCATATGGAATTTTGCTTAGCAGCTAAAGTTTACCGGTGACCGCTTTGCGCAGAATGTTGGCGTATTCACTTTCGCTGAATTGGATCGGATTGGTCGCGGCCGAGCCGTCAGCCACCGCCATGCGCGCGATCAACTCGGCTTGAGCAGCATCGATGCAGATCGCAGAAAGGGTATGCGGGATGCCGATCTGTTCCCGCAGTTTCAGCACCCAATCGAGAAATGCGCCGAACGAAGGCTGCGGCAGATTGAGGTAGCGTGCCAGGCCGGTGATGCGTTCGTCTATCGCGGCGCGGTTGGCAAGCAGCACATACGGCATCAATATCGCGTTGAGCGTGCCGTGGTGCGCGTCATACAGTGCGCCGAGGGGATGCGCCAGCGCGTGCATCGCACCGAGGCCGCGCTGGAATGCGGTGGCGCCCATACTCGACGCGACCAGCATTTGCAGGCGCGCATCCAGATTGCGTCCGTCCCGCACCGCACCCGGCAACCATTCCTTCACCAATCGTATGCCTTCCAGCGCGATGCCACTCGCCATCGGATGATAAAATGGCGAGCAATATGCTTCCAGGTTGTGCGCCAGCGCATCCATGCCTGTGGCAGCGGTCAGCTTGGCAGGCAGACCGACGGTCAGCTCCGGGTCCAGGATCACCGCAGCCGGCAACATACGGGCATGAAATATTATTCTTTTGACATGCGCCTTGTCGTCGGTGATCACCGAAGCGCGCCCGACTTCGGAGCCGGTGCCTGCAGTGGTCGGCACGGCCACCACCGGCGCCATGCCCGCCACGTTTACGCGCAAATAATTATCGCCCACGTCCACAAAATCAAACAGCGGCCGATCCTGGCCGGCCATCAGCGCGACCGCCTTGGCCGCATCGAGCGCCGAGCCGCCCCCGAACGCGATCACGCCGTCAAAATTTCCGGCACGGTAGGCTTGCACGCCATCGGCCACATTTTTTTCAGTGGGATTACCCTTGATGTTGCTGAACACCGCACAACCCAATCCGGCAGACTGACAATTGGCCACAGCCTGCTGAACGATAGGCAGCGGCGCCAAACCCGGGTCGGTGATCAGCAGCGCATTTTTCATTCCCAGCGATTTGCAGAGATCTGGCAATTCCTTGATGCGCCCTGCCCCGACCTTGATGGCGGTCGGATAATTCCAGTTGGCGCGGATGATTTCTTTGGAGCTCATGCGGTACCTCTTTCGATTGCGGCGCTGATTTCAACCAGGATAATCCATTAGGCGTGTATCTACCTTGAGCTGGTGATTACATCGTTCCTCCCCTGACAAGGGGAGGCTGGGAGGGGTTTAGGATTTTAACGCAGAGCAAACCCCCTCTATGCCCCCTCGCTTCGCTCTCCCCCTTGTCAGGGGGAGAACTGTGTTGCGGTATCACTAGATTGAATGCCATTTTTCGTCCTAATGGATTATCTGGGTTCAACACTATAGTTTGGTTTTGAGATGGTAAGACTTCGCTCGGGTCAAATGTTCGAGTCCGATGCGAGAAAGTGTCACACCGCGCCCGCTATGCTTGACACCGGTCCAGGCCAGCGCCGGGTCGAGATAATCGCAGCGGTTCATGAACCATGTTCCGGTTTCGATGCGGTCGCCCATGCGCAGTGCCGCCTCGACATCGCGCGTGAATACCGCAGCGGTGAGGCCATAGGGACTGTCGTTCATCAAGCGGATCGCCTCGTCGTCATCGGCCACCGGCATCACCCCGCAAACCGGGCCGAAACATTCGTCGGCCATTATTTTCATGCTGTGGTCGACATCAACCAGAATCTGCGGCGCCAGATACGGAGTCCCCGCTTTATTCGCAGCAAAAGCACTCGCATCGATCAGCCCGGTTGCGCC
>JBARHM010000219.1:0-2912 GCA_049799235.1 Gallionella sp. | reverse complement strand
CCGCATCTGCTTTCGACAGACAGCGAAAGGACTTTCCCACCCACACTCCCCCAGCGTCGATGAGGAATCGAGCGTCTACGGCTGCCGATTTGACCCCAAGCTAATGGAGTTGTGTCCACCCAGCATTGTTTATCTTAATCATTGGAAAGACATCATGCGAAAGCCAACCAAAGCACCTAATATCGGTGCCGATGCCTCTGAGGACGAGATCGTCGCGGCCAGTTCGGAGGGAAGCTTATTTTATTATTAATTGATAAGATAATATTGTTGTATAGGCAAGCAATGTGGGCTAGGCCACATCGATGTGCTTGTAATGCCGCCTAGCACGCTGCGACGTTCAGCGCAGCAATTATGACTTACCATTTGGAGGTATTATGAAACTTACTATTAGCGGTTTGACAATGGTTGCCTTCGGCATCATCGCCGGCGTCGGAGGTATCGCTCTTGCTGTACCCCCGGCAACGCAAGATATCCACGCTACAGTTACTGCACCGTCAGCATGCTCATGTTCCACAACGATCCAAATTGGAAATGATGCAACAATGGCTAACTGCCAATGCGGGTCGATACTGTGCGTCGTCGCAGTGGGTGGACAAAGGCAAAACTCCAACCCGGTAATCTCATGTTTCAGGTAATCTGATCTTTCATTGCGCCGGGCCACCTTCTGCGTTTGATGAGGGTAAACATTGCGGTCAGGCTTTCCGGCAATGTGAAACCTGAGATCGGAAAATTTGAGCCGTCTTCAAGCGGAGTGGCGATGAGTAGCCGATACGGAAGAACGCATTCCCATCTTGAACATGAAATGGTTATCAAGCAGGAGGAAATTCTCGGCAACGTTACCGGTCATTTTGGACGCGGGTTACCCGGGTTGTTGCCACTGCCATCAGGCCGGCTTTCACCTTCCAGAAGAATCCCTGCGCAGCGTCGCTGTTCCTCGACCTGTTCAGGATGCTCCTTCAAATATTGATCCATGAATTTTGCGAATTCTGAAACATAGGCTTTTTCCATCATAGACCTCCATCATCCGGGCGACGAATACGCACAACCCCGGCAGTCCTGCTCAGCCTGTATATCCAGACGACAATGAATGGAAACTCCGGCGGTAATGACTGTACGTGATAGCGCTACGCAACCAGAAAAAATAAAAACGATTGAATTCGGAAACCCGGAACCATCGTATACCTGAGCAAATCACCTGTCCATGTAATACATGTTTATTGCATAACAACGCCAAATCAACCAGAATCTTGCCATAAAGCTGGTCCAGGTCATTTCAGGAACCATGCCCTGCCCAGGAACAATCAAAAAGGAGGATAAATCATGATACGCAATCCGATCGACATCGCCACCCGGGTAAGTCCGGAGCTTTCCAGCCTGATCGAAACCATCATCAGCCAGTTGGATGGCGGCGAGCCGGTGACACTGGCCCGTGTCCGCTCATTCATCATACATGACATGCCTGCCGAAATCGACGAGAGCGAACACATGCATCATTTCGACGTCGACGAATCGCTCACCGACGAACTGGATGAGTTGATCGAGCAATTCGGCGAATCGGCTGCTGCCATGGACTTTATATCCGCCTTTGCAAGCGAACCACTCTCGCGGGTGATCGAAGAAGTGCTTGACGACGAGAATCGCGAAAATTCACCTTCGCTCGACGATATCAGGGAAGCGCTGCTCAAGGGCGTTGGCAGCAGACTGGTGGGCGAGGGTGTCCTGGAAGATGACGAGGAGTACATGCTGATGCCCGAGATCGATGAACTGATCGAGCTCTTTGGCGCAGACGCACTGGCCGAGGATTTCCTGCGCTACGAGTAGTTTTACAGTCGGGGCGGGTGGATGCCAGCCCCGTCGAGCCTTGCCGATTAACCTCGACTCCGAGGCTGGTTCATCTGTTCCTTGCATGACGGAGACAATTCAGCTTCATGCTGCTTGAGGCATTTCAGGATCCTGCCTTCCGCGGGTTTTACATCTTTGCAGACCTTCTCCGCATCTCCTTTGCATGCTTCGGCAATTTCCCTGGTCTTCTCTTTCACCTTCTTGATGTTCTCCTTGCAGCCGGGCGACAATTCCTTTTCGTGTTCCTTCATGCAGCTCGCTATGCGTCCTTCCCCCGGTTGCACATCTTTGCACAGCTTTTTCGCATCTGCCATGCAGGGTCTGTCCACTTCCTCGGCAGATACACCCGCCGCCATGGATAAACAAAACACCCCTGCAACTACCGCAAGCCAATTCATTTGCATCCCGGAAAACACCGTCCTGTTTTTCATATGCCTTACTCCCTTTCGTTGGTTAAAAAATATAGCGGATATCCTTACATTGGCACAATATCAGATTCAGCTTCCATATGAACCGTCCTGCCATCAACGCGGCAAGCCGATGGTCAGATGACACGTTCATGAATTTTTGAACGGACTCCGCTCATTGAGTTCGTCCACATACTCCGAAATCGCGTCGGTCTCGCGCTGCAAATAATTCTCGATCGCGCACGCAAAGTCGGGATGCGCCAGCCAGTGCGCCGAACGGGTGGCCACCGGCAGAAATCCGCGCGCCAATTTGTGTTCTCCCTGCGCGCCGCCCTCGAATATCCTGATGCCGCGTTCGATGCAAAACTCGATCGCTTGATAGTAACATGTCTCGAAATGCAGGCCGGAGTGGAATTCGAACGTACCCCACGAGCGACCGTACAACACATCCTCGGTAACGATATTCAACGCGCTTGCGATCGGACGGCCCTCGCGCGACGCGATCACCAGCAGGGTGTTATCCGGCAGCGCGGCACCGATGCGCCGGAAGAAATCCTCATTCAGCGCGGGTGGCGAATGGTGAATCTGCCGGGTATGCGCATAGCACGAGGCAAAGAAGGCCCATTGCTCGACCGAGGCGACATCCCCGGTGACGCATTGCAA
>JBARHM010000218.1:0-8690 GCA_049799235.1 Gallionella sp. | reverse complement strand
CTGCAGTTACAACCGCCTGCTTGGCAGCAGTTGTAATGAACACATTGATGAACCCCGCGCCGGCAATTTCCACTTTTTCCACTACCTCGGAAACAGGCAGAGCGGCTGCCAGCGCTTGTGCGATTTCACGCGGCGATTTGCGCAATGGCTTGGCGAGCTGCATCGCCAGACTGCAGGCGTAATCTCCATGAGAAGCCTGTTTGGGACGTTCGATCAGAATCTCGGTTTGTGCTGCATCGGGAGCAACATCGCGCAGGGCCTGCGCGAACAATTCGGACAGATGAGATTTGAAATTTAATGCGGCAGACATGAAACGGCACCTATAGAGAGGCGCGGATTATAACACTTGGAGGCTATGGGATTGTTTATGAACTAGCCGAAAAATCAGGATGTGAGGTTTGCTGAAAGTCCGCATGCGCCCGATGGTCAAACTTGATGACCTTCTGTTATCGACCCATAACAGACGGCCACTGGCAGATCATCCGGCACGGCAACCAGAGATGAATGTTTTCGACGATAACAAGACCGATAATCATACTTTCACATTGTGTTGTGATAACTTGAGTCGCAACACGGTAAAGTTGTAAATATTCTGGCGGTTCTGAACTGTAAAGCGAAGGGTTAATGATGAGCCAGAGATTCGTGGTTGTAGTCACCCGCAAACTGCCGCAAGCCGTGGAAGATCGCTTACATCGGGATTACGAGCCTCGTTTCAATGCAGACGATCGACAATATTCTATTGATGACCTGATCGAACTGTCGCAAGGTGCCGATACCATTCTTCCCTGCCATACGGAACGGCTTTCGGCTGACGTCATCGCACGCTTGCCTGGATCTATCAAAGCCATCGTCAATTTCTCGGTCGGTGTAGACCACGTCGACCTTGCTGCGGCCAAAGCCCGCAACATCATGGTCACCAACACACCCGATGTCCTGGTTGATGCCACCGCGGAGATCGCCATGCTGCTGATACTCGGCGCAGCCAGGCGTGCCAGCGAAGGCGAACGTCTGATACGGGCCGGGAAATGGAAATCGTGGAGCCCCGCCTTCATGGTCGGCCGGCAAGTCACCGGCAAACGGCTCGGCATCGTCGGCATGGGACGCGTAGGCCAGGTCACGGCGCAGCGCGCCCGCAGCTTTGACATGACCATCCTTTATTCCAATCGCAGCCGCCTGGCGCCCGAGCTGGAAAGAGGCGCGACCTACTACCAATCCGTCGAAGCCATGTTGCCGCATTGCGATTATCTGGCTTTGCATTGTCCGGCCACGCCTGAGACACGCCACACCTGCTCAATGCGGAACGCATTGCCCTGCTTCCCGACGGCGCAATAGTTGTGAATACCGCGCGTGGCAGCGTGATCGATGACAATGCACTCGTCTCCGCACTCAAGTCAGGAAAGCTGGCAGCGGCCGGGCTCAATGTCTTTTACAACGAACCTATGAATATCCACCCCGGATACCGGGAACTGGAAAATACGTTTTTGTTGCCACATATTGGCAGCGCTACCTTCGAAACCCGTGATGCTATGGGTTTCCGCGCCCTGGATAATCTCGATGCCATTGCCGCTGGCCGCGAACCGCATGATCGCGTTGCCTGAGCAATTTACTAATACCCTATCAGTCCGCTCTTGCTTGCTGATACATCAAGACCATTATACCGAGCCAGGCATGTTTACAGAGTTAGGATTCAAACAGATATGCAAGTTTGGCCGACTGGATGTGTCCCTATCCCAGCTGCGACACCTTCGCACGAGCATGGGCAAATAATGGAGGATGGCTATAATTTCTCGACTTTGCGCACATCACAGACTTCCCCCGACACGATGATCTTGTCCCAGTTGCAGACAGTATCTTTAATCAATCTGATGTCAGACGACTTGAGAATGGTGCAGTATGGAATTTCCAGTACCGCGATCGCCTTGTTTTTCTGATACATGACTACTCTGTGGGTATCGATGTCAGACCAATTGGTGGAATTACTTAAATCAGCACAGCCAGCCCAGGCAATCGTATCTGAAAGTCCGCAGAATAGAACGAAAATTAGAAAGGCAAACTTGCTCATGAGTTCTCTCTAAGTAAATATCAAAATCAAAGAGGGTAAAGGCATGGATTAACCACGAAATAAGGTCTAAATCGAAGCATCATATGATCGTTGCTGTCTTCGGTGGCTCCACCATGACGCGCAAGACTTCCTTGGAATAAATATAAGCAATTTTTATACCGAATTTCATTAAGGTAATGCAACACAGTTACCGTCATAGGATCTGTTGGATTTCGCTGAATCTTCCGTGCTGAAGATTACCTTAGATTTTCCTAGACTCAGGAAACTATGGATCATAATTCCTAAATAAAGGAACTTGATGAAACGTAAGCCTTATCAAAGAAAAGATTTGCTCCGGAATCAACAACCTGCAAACGTCCGTTACAAGGACTAGGCTGCCAGTCATGATTGGCATCGCCAAACGTTTAAATCATCCATTGACCGTTCGCTGTTGGCACATAACCGCTATACGCGCCTTCTACCTGCCTAACCGAAAGAGGTCAGACACTGCCATCGCCACTACTGATCCTGTCCTGAGTAAAATCTGCGAATATTTATGTCCCGATGTTCCGGGTGATTGAAATGGACACCCAAACAATGGCTAGCAGCAGAAGCAGAACTAGCAGGAACGGGAACGCAAATCCGGCCAAGATGAGCCATTGGCGAATATTACGGCACCCAGGAAAAAATGCCGATTCCGGCAAACACGAAGAGCAGTAAGATCGCCGAATAGTACAGATCTATCAGGCCAATGATGAGACCGGCTGCATTGAAATTGGAAAAAACAATCTAGACAAGCAGCATTGGCACATTAACTGCATCTCGCCAGTATCTGCCAATGGCACAAACCAACGGTTCACCAATCTACCAGCCTGTCAATCCGCCGCAGGCAATCGGATCGTGTATTGCCCCGATTTCTCGTCGCGCACAACTGTCAGCAGTTTGTGCTTCTGGGCGTCTTCCACCAGCTCTTTGAACGAGCGATAGCCGTAGTAGGATTCGGTAAAACCCGGCCTGCGTCGTTGCATGGTCGTTTTGACCATTGAACCCCAGATCTTTTCATCGGAACCGCGTTCGGCGATCAATGCCTCGACGGTTTCCACGATGAAGTCGAGGGCTTCCTGACGCCTGTCATCTTCGCCCTTTGCTGTCGGCTGCTTGGCCTTGCCTGCTGCAGCTTTCATCGGGACCTTTTTCTCGGCACGCTTTTGCTTCGCCTCCTGCGCGCGCACCAAGTCGTCATAGAATATGAACTCGTCGCAGTTGGCACTCAGCAGATCCGATGTCGAGTCCTTCACGCCTATCCCAATGACGTATTTGTCGTTCTCGCGCAACTTGGAAACTAGCGGGGAGAAATCCGAATCTCCGCTGATGATAACGAATGTATCCACGTGGGATTTGGTGTAACAGAGATCCAATGCATCAACAACCATGCGAATGTCGGCGGAGTTCTTCCCGGACTGGCGCACGTGCGGGATCTCGATCAGCTCAAATGCCGCTTCGTGCATGGTCGCCTTGAAATCCTTGTAACGGTCCCAGTCGCAATAGGCCTTTTTGACAACGATACTGCCCTTGAGCAGCAGGCGTTCCAGTACCTTTTTGATATCGAACTGCGCATATTTGGCATCGCGCACACCCAGCGCGATGTTCTCGAAATCGCAGAACAACGCCATATTGGTAATTTCCGGTTGAGCTGCCATCTATTTCCCCTGCAATGTGTCCCAGCGTTAAATTGATGCCGGTACAGCGCTATAAACCCTTCAGATCACCTTGCCGGGGTTCATCAACCCGAGCGGATCAAGAGTATGTTTTATGTTGCGCATCAATTCCAGCTCCAGCGGAGCTTTGTAGTCCCGGATAGTATCGCGCTTGAGCTGTCCCAAGCCATGTTCGGCACTGATACTGCCATTGAGCTCACGCACCACTGCATACACCAGTTTGTTCACCGCACCCTCCTGTTGGGAGATGAAGGCCTTGTTCTGTTCGGCCTCCGGCATCGAGACATTGTAATGTACGTTACCATCGCCCATATGCCCGAATGACACGATGCGTATGCCGGGAAATTTGCCGCGCAATGCAGAGTCGGCTCGCGCGATGAACTCCGCGACGCGGCTGATCGGGACGGATACATCATGCTTGATGCTCACGCCCTCGCGCTTCTGCGCTTCGCTGATGTTCTTGCGCAACTTCCACCATTTTTCTGCGATATCGGCATCAGAGGTGACTGATTGATCCAGCAAACCCGGCCCGAAACTCTGCAACGCCGCACGCAACACATCGCTCAGCATGCCCGGCAGAACATCGCTCACCTGGATCAGCAGATAATATTCGTACTTCCTGACAAACGGCTCGTCCGTATCGGGAATATGGCGGTATACCAAATCCAGGCAGGAACGTGAAATGATTTCGAAACTGCTCAGCATATCGCCACAGCTTGCGCGCACATGAGCAAGCAGCTGTACCGCAACTTCCGGACCGCCGATCGCCACACAGGCGGTGGCGTTGGATTGCGGTCGCGGAAACAACTTGAGCACGGCAGCGGTGATGATGCCCAGCGTGCCTTCCGCGCCGATGAACAGATGCTTCAGATCGTAGCCGGAGTTGTCCTTGCGCAGGCTGCGCAGACCATTCCAGATGCGACCGTCAGGCAGCACTACTTCCAGCCCCAACACAAGGTCGCGTGCATTCCCGTAGCGCAACACGTTTATTCCGCCCGCATTGGTGGAAAGATTTCCGCCGATCTCGCAAAATTCTTGTGTGGCTGTCAACCCAAGCGGAAAGAAGCGGTTGCTTTTCTCTGCCGCTTCGCGCACATCGGCGAGCTTGCAGCCCGCTTCGACGGTCATCGAGTAATTGGTGGCATCAAACGCACGGATACGATTCATGCGCGACAGGTTCAGAACGATTTGCTCGCCTTGCGGCAGCGGCACGCTGCCACCGCACAGACTGGTGTTGCCACCCTGCGGCACGATCGCTATCCGTTCGGCCGCACACATTTTGACCACCTCGGCAACCTGCCCTGTATCCGACGGCAGAACCACCGCCAGCGCATTGCCCGAATAACGTCCGCGCCAGTCGGTACTATACGGCCCGGCAGATTCTCCGGTCAGCACGGCTGCGGTACCGACTATATTGGACAATAAAGGGATTAATTCTGCGTGGCTCATCGCTGTTCGCAGAGCGGATCGTTGGTAAACATGATTGGTCGGATAATCAGTATCCAGTGCTGGTTCTTGCTTTAGGCAAATCAACGCCGCTGGAGATCAGCGCGAGGATCATACGGGCAATGTTTTCTGTTGCGACTATCGTATGCCGGTTTCCAGATACCATTAATTTCTCCCGAAGCTCCTTCCTTACTGCCGCTTCATGGGTCAGGTCAAAAAGAATGTCCAGCCCTTCACCCATTGCAACCAGCTCATCAATGGTGACGTTCCGGATGCCGCTTGCCTTAGCAAGTGAGCTTCCCGGCGTATCAGCCCGTTCCACTACGGCAACGATCTCAACACCGTTGTTAGGCTGGCCCAGCAATTCTGCAAGGAAAGCAGAGCCCACGCTACCCAGCCCTACAATTGCGATTGACTGCTTACCCATTGCGTTGCGACCTATATAAAACAAGCAATCCGGCTTAAATTTCAACACCCGGATCTAACTGCCCATTTGGAATTCTCAGGCTTCTTAATGCAAGAAAGCCGGAGCTTGCTGAAATTCTCTATGGCGAACCGCTAACGCATGCTTACACCAAGCGGAGAAGTATCATCAAATGCATCCCGCCAGGATGTTCAGTTTTTCAGACCTTCAGTCTCGACCAAACCTGAAGCTTCACGTTGTAAAGCAACACGGTCAAAATGATCAGGTAACCGATTACGTAATAGCCCAGCGCTTTTCTCTCCGCTTCATGCGGGTCGGCAGCCCATGAAAGAAACGACACAATATCATGTGCTTTTCCCTGCAACTCAGAACGCTTGGCCGGGTCGGCCGCACTGCTGATCTCCAGCGCATCGGGCATTTTGGTCAGAGGAAAAAAATGGTTGCTGATTTTTTTATCCGAGGTCAGGTAGTAGCCTATCAGGTAGGAATATATATAGCTGTTCCCGCCCTCTCGCGCCATGACCATCATGCTCAGGTCTGGCGGCACTTTCCCGAATGATTGGATGGCTGCTTCATCAGAAAGCAGGCTGGTCATTGCCGAATCCAGCGTCGAATCACCCCGCCACGCGGTAATTTTGCTCTTGTCTATGCCGAGACTGGCCAAATCACGATAATGAACGTATTTCAGGCTGTGGCAACCATGGCAGGCATTCATAAAGCTATCTACCCCTCGTTCAATGGCAAGCGAGCTGGTATCTACCTGGAATTGTTCCAGCTTGTCTTCAGTGGCAGATGCCGGAAACACGAAAGAGAATAGTGCCAGCAAAGCAATTGATTTGTTCATCGCTGTTTCCTTTTTCGCTTTTCTTCTTCTTCGGTAGCGATCAAAGCCATTATTTTTGGTGGCAATCCCCGCTTGAAGAGCCATCGGTCTTCCGCCCTGGAAATGATAGGTAGCAGCAGGAACGACCCAAAATAATAAATAGTTGCCACTTGTCCGATCGCGATTGTCCTGCTGGTCGGAGGAACAAAGCCGACATAGCCCAGCACCAGGATATCCAGCATGAATATGAAGAACAGCATTCGATACACCGGTCGGTAGCGGCCGCCTCCGGGAATCCGCGAGCGGTCCAAAAATGGCATGAATGCAAAGATCATTACGGATAGCCCCATCGCCACCACGCCGCCGACCATGTTCGGCACCGAGCGCAAGATCGCATAAAAGGGCAGGAAGTACCATTCCGGCACGATATGGTCCGGGGTTATCATCGGGTTGGCCGGGATGTTGTTGGCCTCCTCTAAAACGCTATACGGGAAAAAGAACACGACAATGAAATAAGCGATCAGGAAAACCCCCAATCCATAAAAATCCTTGCTGGTGTAGTAGGGATGAAACGGAATGTTGTCCTTGTCAGCCAGATTGATGCCGCTGGGATTGCTGCTCCTGACAGTATGCAGGGCGACCAGATGAATCACCACCGCACCGATGATTAGGAACGGAAATAGATAGTGCAGTGCGAAGAAGCGCGTCAGCGTGTCGTCTCCCACGGCATAATCACCGCGCAGCCATACGACCACCGCGTCACCGATGAACGGAGTGGCACGGAACAGATTGGTAATTACGGTCGCACCCCAGAAGGACATTTGCCCCCAGGGCAACAGGTAGCCCATGAAGGCGGTCGCCATCAACAATAGCAGCAAGCCCTGCCCGGTCCACCACAGCAACTCGCGGGGTGAGCGGTATGAGCCGTAATAGAGTGTGCGCGCCATGTGGGTGTAGATCACCAGAAAGAATGCGGACGCGCCGGTGGCATGCATGAAGCGCAACAGCCAGCCGTAATTCACTTCGCGCATGAGGTGCTGGATGGAGTCGAACGCGATAGTGGCATCAGGCTTGTAATGGAAAGCCAGAAACAGGCCGGTGGCCACTTGCAGCATCAGCACGATGCCGGCCAGAAAGCCGAAACTCCACCAGTAGCTAAGATTGCGCGGAGTGGGATATTCGGTCAACTCATGTTTTATGAAGGCGGTAAGAGGGAAACGTTGATCTATCCATTTGATGATTTTGTTTCTCATGGCCTTCTCCTAAACTTCGCCGATCATGATTTTTTTAGCCGCAATAAACCGGTAAGGAGGCACTTCCAGATTTTTCGGCGCGGGTCCGCGCAGAACACGACCACTGTCGTCATACAGGCTGCCATGGCAATGGCAAGTCCAACCCGGACCTTCCTTGTTGGGAACGCAACCCATATGCGTGCAGACACCTATCACAACCAGCCACTCCGGCTTTTTGGCCCGATCGCTATCCTGCTCGGGAAAAAGTCCACCGTTATTGGCAGCCATCGCCTTGATCTGTTCTTCGGTACGATGCAGAATAAATATCGGCTAGCCCTGCCAGGCAACCGTATGCATTCCACCTTCAGGAATCCCGGATAAATCCACTTCAGTGTTCGCCTTGGCCAGCAGTTCGGCACTCGGATTCATGCTGGCGACAAACGGCAAACACGCCGCTGCAGCTCCTGCCCCACCGACTACATAGGTTGCCCTGAGTAAAAAATTTCGTCGTTCGGTATCATCCAACTCATCGTATTCAGCCATTGCCTTCTCCACAATCAAAGCCCAATAATATTACCGTTTTCTAATGCGCTGGCGCATTCTACACTTAATCAATTAGTTCCTCGCAATCCGCTGCCATCACTTTAGTTACGGATATTTGAACGTTACTCCGGGATAGCTCATCTAATTTTGATTTATATCAACATAATATCCATGGTTAAGTGTAATTTGTAAACATTAATTCACTCAAGGAGACCGTCATGAAAGCTCGCTTAGCTATCGCAATTACTGCTTCAATCTGCAGCTCTGCCCCTGCCTTTGCTGCCGATGACGGTGAAACTCTTTTCAAAAATAGCGGTTGCGGCTCATGCCACGGTCTTGCCAACAAAGGCGTTGGTCCTTCTTTAAAAGATATTGCAGCTAAATATGCGGGCGACAAAAAAGCTCAAGTCATGTTGGAAAAAAAGGTCCGTAGTGGCGGCTCCGGTTCCTTTCCCTCTATGCC
>JBARHM010000217.1:0-1514 GCA_049799235.1 Gallionella sp. | reverse complement strand
CGGTGAGTGATGCCGCTGCTCACGATGGAGCCAAGCTCAGGGACCTCGTGCGTCAGGATAACACGGCGTCCGGGGTGTGGGCGGATACCGCATACCGTTCGAAGAGGGACTGTCGGAAATTTCGTGTGAGGGCCATGACGATGAGAGCGAAGGAGACATTTCATGGCACGACGCAAACAGCCGACGATCCCGGATCAAGTGCTTGATCAGCTTCTGGCCGGGGCTGAGGCGAGAACTGCATTCGACAAGGACGGACTTCTTGATGAGCTGAAGAAGGCGTTAGCCGAACGGGCATTGAACGCCGAGATGGACCATCATCTTGATGCCGGCGAAAGCTTTGGAAACAGCCGCAACGGCTACGGCAAGAAGACGGTTCTGACCGACACCGGTAAGATCGAGCTCGAGGTGCCGCGCGATCGGCGTTCG
Source organism: Gallionella sp. (assembly GCA_049799235.1). Lineage (GTDB taxonomy): Bacteria > Pseudomonadota > Gammaproteobacteria > Burkholderiales > Gallionellaceae > Gallionella. Next base: position 1,088 of record JBARHM010000217.1, on the reverse strand, counting down.
ACCTTCGACCCCCAGCTGATCGCCAAGTACCAGCGCCGTTTCCCCGGCTTCGATGACAAGATCGTATCGATGTACGGCCGCGGCATGAGTGTGCGTGAGATCCAGGGGCACCTGCGCGATCTCTACGGGATTGATGTCTCGCCTGACCTCGTCAGCGCCGTCACCGACGCCGTCCTGGACGAGATTGCCGAATGGCAGAACCGACCACTTGAGAGGCTCTACGCTTTGGTTTTCTTCGATGCCATCAGGGTCAAAGTGCGCGACGAGGGAACGGTCAGGAACAAGGCGGTCTATATCGCCCTTGGGGTGCGCCCCGATGGGAGCAAGGAGATTCTCGGCATGTGGATCGAGCAGAGCGAGGGCGCCAAGTTTTGGCTCAGGGTGATGAACGAGCTTAAGGACCGCGGCGTCGAGGACGTGCTGATCGCTATCGTCGATGGTCTGAAGGGTTTCCCGGAAGCGATCACCGCCGTCTTCCCGCAGACCCAGGTTCAGACTTGCATCGTCCACCTTCTGCGCCATTGCCTGGAGTTCGTGTCCTACAAGGATCGCAGGGCCGTTGCCTGCCGCAGCTCTGAAGGCAATCTATCGGGCCAAGAATGCCGAGGCTGGCAAGGCGGCCCTGGAGGACTTTGCCGAAGGCCAGTGGGGCCGCAAATACCCCGCGATCGCCCAATCCTGGCGGCGCAACTGGACCGAGGTCATTCCGTTCTTTGCCTTCCCCGATGATGTCCGGCGGATCATTTACACCACCAATGCTATTGAGGCTCTGAACGCCAAATTGCGCCGCGCGGTTCGTTCCCGCGGCCACTTTCCGACTGACGATGCAGCATTGAAGCTGCTCTTCCTGGTCTTGAGCCTGGCCCAGAAAGAGTGGAAGATGGCAGCTCGTGAATGGGTGATGGCCAAGGCTCAACTGGCCATCCTCTTCGAGGACCGGTTCAGGCTGGCATGACCAACCCGGCCCTTACACGGAAATCCTGACAGACCCTACGGTCATCGCCTACAACTCCTGCCGCAACCGGCACTGTCCAAAATGCCAGGGCGCAGCGGCGAAGCAATGGCTTGCCGAGCGCCAAGCGGAGCTG
>JBARHM010000216.1:0-7838 GCA_049799235.1 Gallionella sp. | reverse complement strand
GTTTTACCGGATCATGCGTTTCAACGTAGGAAAAAGTACCAATACTTTAACCAGTCTTTAAGTCAAGTTTTTTCCAGCCAGTCCTGCAGGAACTTCCATTGCTCAAGTTCGCGCTCGGCGATGTGGTGCGGCAGGTCAAACAGGGATTTTCCCTCGAAGGCGGCATTCACATACACCTGTGTCTCGCGCAGATAAGCCAGTACCGGCAGGTCGAGGCTGGACAGGAAATATTCCAAAGCTTGAGCGGCACGGGTGCGCGATTCCATGCGCATGCCGACCACGCCGATGCTGCAGCGGCTGTTGCGCACTTTTTTTTCCGCAATCAGTGTCTGCAGAAAATCGCTGCTGGCATGCAGATCGAACAGGGAGGGAGTGATGGGGACGATGATATTGCCAGCCCTGTTGACCAGGGAATAGGCGAGATTGCTCCCGGATATTCCCGCGGCTGAATCTACCACCAGCCATTTGAAAGCGTTGTCCTGTTCGATGCTGTGTTTCAATAGGCGCACCGGTGGCAGTTCTTCCGGGCGTGTCTCGACCCACAAGGCGGCGGATTGCTGCCTGTCCATGTCGAGCAGGGCAACGGATTGACCGCGATTTGCCAGGAACCCGGCGATGTTGACCGTGAGCGTGGTTTTGCCGCAACCGCCCTTCGGATTGGCTATCAGTATGGTTTTCATCTCGTGTTCACTTATCCCAAAAATTGGAAGTAATCACTTGCGCCCGCCCATCAATGATCCCAGCACACCGCGTATGATCTGCCGGCCGACTGTCGAACCGATTGCGCGTGCGGCAACTTTCGCATTGCCACTGCCAGCCTTGCGCAGGCCCGACAGATCGCCCTTGATGCCGGAGAGGAACACCGGCACGCCGATGCAGCTGAACGATTCCGCCAGCGTTTGCACCGTGACGCTCTTGCCGGTTCCGGTCGCACCGGTGATCAGCCCGTGACGGTTGGCCATTTGCGGCAGGAGATACAACTCTTTCCGGTTGTTCTTGGCGATCAGCAGGGGTTCGGACATGTTGGTCTGGCTTGGGTTGCAACGGCCTAAATGATACCATCGCGGAAAATTTTCCGGAGGCAGGCATGGCAGGGCATAGCAAGTGGGCGAATATCCAGCACCGCAAGGGCAAGCAGGACGCCAAGCGCGGCAAGATATTCACCCGTTTGATCAAGGAGATCACCGTTGCGGCAAGGCTGGGCGGTGGAGATCCGGCCGGTAATCCGCGCCTGCGCCTGGCGATGGACAAGGCATATTCCAACAACATGCCCAAGGATAACGTGGAACGCGCCATCAAACGCGGCAGCGGCGAACTGGAAGGCGTGGAATATCAGGAGCTGCGCTACGAGGGCTACGGCATCAACGGCGCGGCGGTGATGGTGGATTGCCTGACCGACAACAAGACCCGCACCGTGGCCGATGTGCGCCATGCCTTCACGAAAAATGGCGGCAATCTGGGCACTGATGGCTCGGTATCGTTCCTGTTCAAGCATTGCGGACAAATGATCTTCGCACCCGGTACCGATGAGAACGGGCTGATGGAAGTCGGGCTGGATGCCGGTGCGGAAGACATCGTCAGCAATGATGATGGCAGTATCGAAGTGATCACCGCTCCGCATGACTTCGTGAATGTGAAACAGGCCTTGGAAGCAGCGGGCTACAAACATGAATTTGCCGAAGTCATCATGAAACCCACCGACGAGGTGGTTTTCACCGGCAATGACGCAGTGAAGATGCAGAAACTGATCGACGCGCTGGAAGACCTTGACGATGTACAAGAGGTCTATACGACAGCGGTGATAGAGGAATGAAACCAGAGAAGGGTGAAGAGGGAAGGGGGAAGGGTAAAACCTGCGCGTGCCAATGAGCCTCCCTTCTCCCTTCTCCATTCTCCATTCTCCAATCCGTATTCTGGGCATAGACCCCGGCCTGCGAGTAACGGGATTTGGAGTGCTTGACAAGGTTGGTCAGCAGTTGGCCTATGTTGCCAGCGGTTGCATCAAGACCCCTGGCGGCGAATTGTCCGAGCGTCTCAAAGTGATATTGAATTCATTGGGAGAGGTGATCGCGCTGCACAAGCCGCAGCAAGTGGCTGTGGAAAAGGTGTTCGTCAACGTCAATCCGGAATCCACTTTGTTGCTCGGGCAGGCGCGCGGCGCGGCGATCTGCGCCGTGGTTCTGGCGAATCTTCCAGTGGCCGAATACACCGCATTGCAGGTTAAGCAGGCCGTTGTCGGAAATGGTCATGCCGAGAAGGAACAGGTGCAGCAGATGGTAAAACGCCTGTTGAAGTTATCCGGCACACCCAGGCCGGATGCGGCAGATGCGCTGGCCTGCGCGATTTGCCATGCACACGGCGGACAAGGTATCGGGTCGCTGGCGACGGCGGGATATCGCGTGAAAAAAGGTAGATTGATATGATTGGCAGATTGACCGGGATACTATTGGAAAAAAATCCTCCACAGATATTGCTGGATGTGCAGGGTGTAGCGTACGAGTTGGACGTGCCGATGAGCACGTTCTACAACCTGCCGGTGCTGCACGAAAAAGTTGTGCTGCATACTCAACTCATCGTGCGCGAAGATGCGCATCTGCTGTTCGGGTTCCTGAGCAATGAAGAGCGCATTGCATTCCGCCAGTTGCTCAAGATCAGCGGCGTCGGCCCCAGACTGGCGCTGTCAGTGCTGTCCGGCTTGAGCCTGAACGATCTGGCGATCGCGGTTGCGAACAAGGAGGCGGGCCGTCTCACCAGGATCCCCGGCGTCGGCAAGAAGACCGCCGAGCGCCTGCTGCTCGAACTGCAGGGCAAGTTCGCAGTGAGCGGTGCGGGTGCAATGCGAGCTACGCCTGTAGCGTCTTCCGGCAACGACATCATCAACGCATTGCTGGCGTTGGGCTACAACGAGAAGGAGGCGGACTGGGCGACCAAGCAGTTGCCCAAGGAAAGCAACGTTTCGGACGGCATAAGACTGGCTCTCAAGCTTTTGTCAAAATCATGAAGCCGTTCAAGTTATTATGAAAACAGTGAAGTCAGATAAATAATTATCTTAATCCATGATCCATAGCGACAACCTTTCCAGCGAACCGCGCCCAGATATTGGTCGGATGGTCACGCCTGTTCCTGTTTCGAAGCAGGAAGAGGCTCTGGAGCGTGCACTTCGCCCCAAGCAGCTCGATGAATATGTCGGGCAGGAAAAGATACGCGAACAACTGGAGATATTCATTGAGGCCGCGAAGCAACGCAAGGAGCCGCTCGATCATGTGCTGCTGTTCGGCCCGCCCGGCCTGGGCAAGACCACGCTGGCACAGATCATCGCGCGCGAGATGGGCGTTAACCTGCGCCACACTTCCGGTCCGGTGCTGGAGCGCGCCGGGGATCTCGCCGCGCTGCTCACCAATCTCGAACCAAACGACGTGCTGTTCATCGACGAGATCCACCGTTTGTCGCCGGTGGTTGAAGAGATCCTCTATCCTGCGCTGGAGGACTACCAGATCGACATCATGATAGGTGAAGGTCCGGCGGCGCGTTCGGTGAAGCTTGATCTGCCGCCCTTCACGCTGGTTGGAGCGACCACGCGCGCGGGCATGCTGACCAATCCGTTGCGCGACCGCTTCGGCATCGTCGCCAGGCTGGAGTTCTACACGCCGCAGGAGTTGCAGCGCATCGTGATGCGCTCGTCGAATCTGCTGGAAATGACTCTGACCCACGACGGTGCGCTGGAGATCGCCAATCGATCCCGCGGCACGCCGCGTATCGCCAACCGCCTGTTGCGCCGCGTGCGCGACTTCGCCGATGTGAAGGCAAAAGGTGATGCGACCCGCGCTGTGGCGGATGCCGCGCTGACCATGCTGGATGTGGACGCGCGCGGGCTGGACGTGATGGACAGGAAATTATTGCTGACCGTGATCGAAAAATTCCTCGGCGGTCCGGTTGGCCTTGATAATCTCGCTGCTGCGATCGGCGAGGAGCGCGACACCATCGAAGATGTGCTGGAGCCTTATCTGATCCAGCAGGGTTATCTGCAGCGCACGCCGCGAGGAAGAATGGCCACCGCGATCGCATATCGCCATTTCGGGCTGACGGTCGCCAATAATCCGGTCAGCCGGGATTTGCTGGATGAATAAGAGCAGGATATTTTCACTGCCGGTTCGGGTGTATTTTCAGGATACAGACGCGGGAGGGGTGGTCTATCACGCCAATTATTTGAACTTTATGGAGCGCGCGAGGACAGAGTGGCTGCGCACGCATGGTTACAGCAATGCCGGTTTGATGAAGGAATTCGGTGTGGTGTTCGTGGTGCGTTCGCTCAAGCTCGATTACCTGAAGCCCGCACTGCTCGATGATATGTTGAGCGTCACTGCGCAGATCAAGGACATCGGGCGCAGTCGTATCAGTTTGTTGCAGAAAGTGCTGCGCAAGGAAGAAGTGATGGTCGAGGCTGAAGTGCATCTGGTAAGCGTCTCGGTACAAAGTTTCAAGCCGGTCAGCGTGCCGGAAGTGTTGCGTAATCAATGGAAGGATCAAATGGCATGGAAGTAACCGGGGATTTGTCATTCTTACACCTGATCAGCAATGCCAGCCTGCTGGTGCAACTGGTGATGGGATTGTTGCTGGGGGTGTCGTTGTTGTCATGGTGGTACATCTTTATAAAGATGTTCGCCATCCGCAAGGAAACCGGTTTGACCGAAGAATTCGAGGAGGAATTTTGGCACAATCAGAACCTGAGCGAGCTGTTCAAATATTCGAACGGTGCCGCGTGGCATGACCAGGGTGCGTTGGAGCGTATCTTCGTTGCCGGATTCGTCGAGTTCGTGAAGCTGAAAAAACAGCAGGGTATGGATGCCAGCGCGGTTATGGACGGCACGCGTCGGGCGATGCGCGCGACTTATCAACGCGAAATGGACAGGCTGGAATCTCATCTGGCGTTTCTCGCTTCGGTGGGTTCGGTCAGTCCTTACGTGGGATTGTTCGGCACAGTGTGGGGAATAATGAACGCGTTTCGCGGTCTGGCGAACGTCGGTCAGGCGACGCTGGCTCATGTCGCGCCGGGCATCGCCGAAGCGCTGGTGGCCACCGCGATGGGCTTGTTTGCGGCGATCCCTGCAGTGGTTGCCTACAACCGTTACGCGCACGAGATCAATCGGTTGTCCAGCCGCTTCGACAGCTTCACCGAAGAGTTTTCCAACGTATTGCAACGCCAGCCATGAGCCCGCATTTGTTATGAGTTCGAACCGCCGATCAAATAATCGCCTGATGAACGAGATCAATGTCGTGCCTTATATCGACGTGATGCTGGTGCTGCTGGTGATATTCATGGTGACCGCACCGCTGATGAACCCCGGCCAGATCGACCTGCCCCAGGTGGGCAAAACGTCAGCCACGTCTCCTGCCCCGCTGGAGGTCATCATCAAAAAAAATACTATGCTCGCGTTGCGAGACCATGCCAAGGGCAGCAAGCAAATGGATGTGTCGCGTGACGAACTTATCAGGATATTGAAAGCCAGAAAGGGCGAGCAAGCGAAGCAGGCGGTGGTTATTTCTGCCGACAAGAACGTGCGTTACGAAGAAGTCATCAGCGTGATGGATTTGCTGCAACAGCAAAACATCCAGAAAGTGGGTCTGCTGACTAAATTGAAGGCTGAATGAGCGCAACAGTCTCTTATGATCCATACCAACTGCCCGCCGGGTTGCTGGCCGTGGCGGTGCACGCAGCGTTTTTTGCGTTGCTGTATTTTGGCTTTACCTGGCAGATACAGCCGGCCAGGACGATCAGTGTGGAGTTGTGGCAGAGTCTGCCCGAGGTTGAGATTGCTCCACCGGAAGCCCCCAGGATTGCTGAAGCCATACAGCCAGCGCAACCAGTGCAAGCAGTGCAACCGTCGCAACCACAAAAATTGACCAAGCCGGAAATCGTACTGCCGGACAAAAAAGATAAAAAGAAGGTCGAAACCGAGACAACCCAGCAGATACAGGAAGAACAGAAGCAGGAAAAAGCCGAACAGCGCGAACGAATCGCTGCAGAGCAAGCGGCTCAACAGGCTGCGCAGGCCGCGCGCGAAAGTGCCGAGCAGGCTGCGCGTGAGAAGGCCGCTCGTGATGCTGCGTTGGACGCCATGGTGAATGAATATATTGCGAAGATCACCGCCAGGATACGCCGCAATGTCGTTATGCCCCCGGATGTGCGGGACGATGCGCGTGCCGAATTCCGTGTAACGCTGTTACCGGACGGCTCGGTGTTGCCGCCGAAGCTGATCAAGTCCAGCGGCAATGCGGCTTATGACAGCGCGGTGGAGCACGCCATCCTGAAGTCCCAGCCGCTGCCGCTGCCTGCCGACGTGGCGATGTTCAATCGTTTCAGGGTGTTGCTGCTGAAGTTCAGGCCCGTCGAATAAAGGAGTGTTTATGTTGTTGCGCGTATTTCAGAGCGTAGTCGGTTCATGGTTTCTGCTGCATTTATCGATTGCAAGTGCCGAATTGAGTATCGAGATTGTTGGGGCTGGGGAAAACCAGGTCCCGGTTGCTATCGTGCCCTTTGGCGGAGATGAGAAATTGGCGTTGGCCATCAAGGATGTGGTGGTGAGCGATTTGCTGCGCAGCGGATTGTTTCGCATGATAGATGCGGAGGGAAAATCCCCGCTCGAGCCGGCAGACGTCATTTATCCGGATTGGCAGGCACGCGGCGCGGAAGCGCTGGCGATAGGCTCGGTCGCAGTGCTGTCGAATGGGCGCATCGAGGCAAGGTTTCATTTGCTGGACGTGGTCAAACAGACCGAGTTGGCCGGTCAGGCGGTCTCGGCGAGTGAGGGGCAGGTTCGTGCAGTCGGCCATCGGGTCGCCGATCTGATTTATGAGAAATTGACCGGTGACAAGGGTGTGTTCAGTACACGCATCGCATATGTGAACCGCGAGGGGCAGCATTTCCGTCTCGTGGTGGCGGATAGCGATGGGTATAACGAACAAACCGTGCTTTCCCAGAACCAGCCTATCATGTCTCCCGCCTGGTCGCCGGACGGCAGCCATCTGGCTTATGTCAGTTTTGAGACCGGTCATGCCGTAGTGTATATACAATCCTTGTATACCAATCAGCGCAAGTTGCTGGCTGGATTCAGCGGCACCAACAGCGCGCCGTCGTGGTCGCCGGACGGCAAGCAACTGGCGATCGTGCTGACACGCGATGGCAGTTCGCAGATCTACCTGATACGCCCGGACGGGAGTGACGTCCGCCGTATCACTTTTAGCGGAGAGATCGACACCGAACCGAATTTTTCGCCGGATGGGCAATACCTGCTATTTCTTTCGGATCGCGGCGGCAGTCCGCAAATCTATCGCATGTCTGCGAAGGGCGGCCAGGCAGAACGCATGACGTTTGGTGAAGGTGCAAACTATTCTCCACGTTACAGACCGGATGGCAAGGCTTTCGTGTTCACGCATCGCATCAGTGGCAAGTTTTACATCGCAATGCAGGATTTTCAGACCGGACAGATGGAACTGCTTACAGAGGGAGGATGGGAGAAAAAGCCCAGCTTTGCGCCCAATGGTAAACTTATCATGTTTGCCAGCGAGGCACGTGAGCGTGGTATACTGGCAACCGTATCCAGCGATGGGCGCGTCAAACAAAGGATGTTCACACAAAGTGGTGATGCCCGCGAGCCAGTGTGGGGTCCATGATCTAAATCTCAACCAAGTAAAGGAGAATTTCCATGAAGAAACTTGTTATCGGTATTATTTTGGTAAATTTCCTGGCGGCCTGTGCCAGCGAGAAACCGGTTGAGCCTGTGGTTGAAGCCCCTGCGCCCGCTCCTGTGGTTGAAGCTCCTGCACCCGAACCTGCACCC
>JBARHM010000215.1:0-3731 GCA_049799235.1 Gallionella sp. | reverse complement strand
CCGCCTCCGGACTCACCACCACGGGAGCCACCGTCCTTTCGGGTCTCGAGTATCTGCCGCATTCGATCAACCTGTGGCGACACTTGCTGAGCTGGCTGGGCGGCATGGGCATCATCGTGCTGGCGGTGGCGATCCTGCCACTGCTCGGCGTGGGTGGTCGTCAGTTGTTCAAGGCCGAGACGCCCGGTCCGATGAAAGATGCGGCGCTGACGCCGCGTATCACCGAGACTGCGCGCAATCTGTGGCTGGTCTATGCGGGCATCACATTGGCATGTATCGCGTCGTTGAAGCTGGCGGGAATGAACTGGCTGGATGCGATTTGCCACGCCTTTGCTGCGATGGGGCTGGGCGGGTTTTCCACGCACGATGCCAGTGTCGGTTACTATAATTCTCCGGCAATCGAAGCGGTGCTGATCGTGTTCATGCTGATTGCCGCGATGAATTTTGCCACGCACTTTCTGGTTTGGCGCGCAAAGAACCTGACGCTTTATTTGCGCGATGTGGAAGGTCTCGCTACCGTTGCGGTCACCCTGGCAAGCTGCGTAGGGATAGGCGCGTTTCTGTGGTGGCAAGGCACTTATCCGGGTTTCTTGACGGCATTGCGTCACGCCAGCTTTAATCTGGTTTCGCTAGCGACGGACTGCGGCTTTGCCAGTGTGGACTTCAATCAATGGCCGATTTTTGCGCCGATGTGGATGCTGTTTCTGAGTTGTGTGGTGGCCAGTTCCGGCTCTACCGGAGGCGGAATCAAGATGGTGCGCACCATAATCCTGTTCAAGCAAGCCGGGCGCGAGTTCGTCAAGCTGCTGCACCCGACAGCGATCAATCCGATGAAGATCGGCGGGCACGTGATAGCCAACAATATCGTATTCGCGGTGCTGGGCTTCATTTTTCTGTATTTCATGAGCGTTGCGACTCTGACCTTCATGCTGCTGATCAGCGGGTTGGATTTCATTTCAGCCTTTTCTGCCGTGATCGCCTGTATCAATAACGCCGGTCCGGGTTTAAACCAGGTCGGTCCGGCGGGAAATTATCAGGGGCTGACGGGTTTCCAGACCTGGGTGTGCACGTTTGCGATGCTGATCGGGCGGCTGGAAATCTTCACGGTGTTGATCGTGTTCACCCCTCATTTCTGGCGGCGCTAAAATCGCCATGACATCGGTGGCGAGATACGTTAGCATTGGTTAATCGTATTCTTTCAGGGCGTATGATGAGCACGGAAGTGCCAATTCAAAAAGGAACCAGATGAGCGAAAACCTGCCATTGTCGGGGGTAAAGGTGTTATTGATCGACGACAGCAACACCATAAGGCGCAGCGGCGAGATATTCCTGTCCCAGGCAGGGTGCCAGGTTATTTTGGCAGAAGATGGATTCGACGGCCTGGCCAAGGTGGTGGACAACCAGCCGGACATCATATTCGTGGACGTGATGATGCCTCGTCTGGATGGTTATCAGACCTGCGCGCTGATCAAAAAAAACCAGCAGTTCAAAAATACCCCGGTAGTCATGCTGACCAGCAAGGATACGCTGTTTGATCGCGCCCGCGGCAAGTTGGTCGGCGCGGATCAATACCTGCTCAAACCTTTCAACAAGAAGAGTCTGATCGAGACCGTCATCCTGCATACCCAAGACAAGAACGAATTGGATTATGGCCATTAAACGAATATTGGTAGTGGACGATTCGGCAACCGAACGTCATATCCTCGATGGGATATTGAGCAAGAAAGGATTCGAGGTTTCTTTTGCTGAAGACGGCGAAAAGGGCGTGGCTCAAGCCAAACTGAGCAAGCCGGACTTGATCATTATGGATGTGGTGATGCCGGGGATGAATGGATTCCAGGCGACCCGGGCGATTACCAGCGATCCGGAAACGCAGCATATACCGGTGATTATCTGCACCACCAAGAATCAGGAGACAGACAAGGTTTGGGGTGCGCGCCAGGGAGCCAAAGACTACGTAGTCAAACCGATCGACGCCACAGATTTGTTGCGCAAGATCTCCGCGTTAGGTTAGGCAGAACCAGTCACCCATGTCAAAGCGGCTCAATCTACTCGAGTTTCAGCAAAGTTTGATCGATCGGTTGGAGGTAAGTGATCTGTCTGAAACGCGGGTGACAACGCTGGGCGTTCAGATGTCCGACAAAAACTGGCTGGTGGACATGACGGATATCAGCGAGGTGTTGCCGTTACCCAAGATTGCTGCCGTGCCATTCACCAAGCCGTGGTTTCGCGGTATAGCAAATGTGCGCGGCAATCTGTACAGCGTGGTGGACATGACGGCATTTCAGAAGGGTGGCGTGGCATCCGGTGATACCAATAACCGTGTCCTGCTGGTCGCTGAGCGATATGGTTTTAATGCCGCATTGCTGGTAGATCGAGTCCTGGGTCTGCGCGATGCACGGTCCTGGAGTCAAAACGAAGTTGACGGTCAAATCGAATACCTCGATGAGAAGGGCACATCCTGGTGCAAACTTGATGTGAGCGGGTTGCTGTCGCAGCCGGAATTTTTGCAAATAGGCGTTTAGAGATTTCCCCAGGGAGAGAAACAACATGGCACGCAAACAGACATTACCCAAGTCCAAAATGAACATATTTGGCGTGGCAGCGGCACTCTTTCTTGTGATGACCGCAATTGCTGCCTATATGAGCAACCTGGAGGAGCGTAATAATGTGCGTTACGTTGGACTTTCCAGTCAACTGCAGATGTTGTCTCAGCGGATCGCGAAAGATGCTCAGCAGGCGCTATCCGGAAACACGGCTGCATTTTCCGCGCTGACGGAGAGCAAGACGAGCATGTCAAACATCCTGGACAAGCTTGATAAGGGCGACAGTAAACTGCCAGCGACCAAAGGTGAAGCGCGCGCTGCGCTGGACGAGCTGATGAAGATTTCAGGCAAAACATTGCAGGATGTGCAAGTGCTGGAAGACGGACGTACCGGATTGGTCACGCTGGGCAAAACCGTCGCAACGATCAACACGGTAAGCGCTGAATTCCGCCGCCTGACGCAGAGCATGATAGAAAATTACAGAGGCGTTCAGAAAGAGCAGGTGACACGGTTTGCTCTGGTGACTGAACGTATTGGCAAAGACGCGAGTTTGGCGCTGGGGGCGGAGGTAACGATAGAACAGATGGCCCAGCTCGGGATCGACATTCTGGCGGCTGAAGAAAGCCTGGCTGCCCTGCCAGCGGAAGATGCCAAAGTGGTGCGTGTCAGGGAATTTTTCGATACCTACCGCAATAGCGTTCAGATTCTGATCTCCCAGGTACGCAATCTGGTGGCAGCCAAAAAAGCAGCTAAGGCGATCGTTGAGGATTCGGGTTCGTTACTGGCAGTCTCACAACGTCTGGTGGATGCCTATCAGATATCGTCGACAGGGCGCCCTGCCGCGCTGGCTGCAGCTTTGTTCGGCCTGTTGTTCCTGCTGTCGCTAATGTTGCTGGCAAGATCCTATATGGAAAATTCCCGTCACCGCACCGAAGATGCGATGCGCGTCAATCGCCAGAACCAGGACGGGATTTTGCGCCTGATGAACGAACTGAACGATCTCGCGGAAGGTAATCTGACTGTTCGCGCCACTGTTTCGGAAGATATCACTGGTGCAATCGCAGACTCGGTGAACTACACCACCGAAGAGTTTCGCAAGCTGGTGGCCAGAATCAAGGCTGCTGCGGAGCAGATGGAGCGTGCGACCAAAGATGCCGAGGATATTTCCAAGGGATTGCTGGAGGC
>JBARHM010000214.1:0-2998 GCA_049799235.1 Gallionella sp. | reverse complement strand
CATTTCGTATTACGGCAAACACATCCCGGGATCAATAAGTAACGACCCACGGACTTTCTATACAAACCTCAAAGAAGTAAAAAGGCCACCTCGATTGATGGCCTAAGTGCATGATTTTTATCTGGCTCCCCGACCTGGATTCGAACCAGGGACCTGCGGATTAACAGTCCGTCGCTCTACCGACTGAGCTATCAGGGAATGAAGAGGTGCGCATGATAGTGATTTTGCCATGCACGGTCAACCTCGAATTTTCATTTATTGCGAACCGGTTGGATAGATTGTTGCGCACTCCAGACACCTGGCAAAGGAGATGGATCATCGGATTGTGCAGTATATCGGTGCATAGGGAAACTTTCCTATCCCGGCCTATCCATCAAGTTTTAGCGGGCATAGGATGAAGTTTCTTCCAGCACCAGCGTCGAGTTAATTCAAGGACTTGACTCAGCGTAGCCGAGAGAATCAAAATTATGACGCATTTGAATAGAACTTTCGGCAATCCGGTTGATAGGGACAGATCTGAATCAATATTCTCCAGTTTACAAAGGAGCAATTTTCTTAAATATTATACCACCGCTATCAGTTAGAATGAGGCATGGACAGTAAAACAATATTTGCAAGGACCAGCAAGGGCGAGGATGAGATACGCAGCAAAACTGCGCATCTCTCCGGCGACATCAAGCGTTCATTGCTGATGGTGGATGGGACAGCTACCTACGGCGAAATCAGTAAACGTGCCGCCCCCAGCCTGCGTAGCAGTCTTGAAGAAATGTTCAAGGAGCTGTTGCGGGACGGTTTCATTCAAGATAGAAACAATACCGGAAAAATTTCCAAGAGGGCAGCCCCTTCCGGGATGGTTTCCAAAATGGTTGTGCCATCCCGGAAGGCTGCTGCGCAAGAAATGCCGGAAGAGGATGGCGACATTGATCTGGACTTTGCATCCGAATTTCGAGACCACCCTGAGGGTACTCAACCACACGATTTGGGCAAAGATGAAGCTGAGGTAGAAGCAGAAGCAGAAGCCAGGGACCATGCCTTAGCCCAGGCAAAGGAAAAACAGGCGGCCAATGCAAGGGCCGAATCCGAGGCACAGGCCCGGGCAAAGGCCCAAGCAAGAGCAAGGCGGGAGGCGGAAGCCAGGGCGAGACAGGATACAGAAGGAGAGTCAACCGATTCGATAGAAGATCAAGCGCGGGCGTTGCAGGAAGCAAGAGAACGTGCCGAGGCGAAGGCGAGGCAGGGTTCCGGAGCCAATGATCAGATTATCGCCGAAACAAAAGCCAGGCAGGAGACTGATGAAATAGCAAGACTGGAGGCGGAAGCAAAGGCGAAGCGGGTTGCCGAGGCAAAAGCGCGCGCCGGATTGATCGCTCAAGAGCGAGCATTGGAAGAAGCCAGGGCTCGTGTCGAGGCAGAGGCGAAGGCTAGGCGCGAGGCGGAAGAAAAAGCGCGGGCAGAGGCAGAGGCGAAAGCAAGGCGTGAAACGGAAGCAAAGGCAAAGGCGCGGGCAGAGGCCGAAGAGAAAGCTAGGCAGGAAGCTGAAACAGAGGCGAGTTTGAAACATGAACTGGAAGCAGCCGGCCAGATTTCAACGAATTTGGAGACGCGTACCACCAGTGCGACTGTGTTGTTTTTTGATGTGATTGGTTATACCAAGCAGCCCGTCAACAAGCAGATCGAAATAAAAAAACAATTCAACCGGCTGGTTTCCTATTCCCTGAAAAAATTGGGAGCGAGCGAGCGTATCATTCTCGATACAGGGGATGGTGCGGCCATAGGTTTTCTACAGCATCCCGAGGAAGCACTGAAAGTGGCGATGCAGTTCCGTAATACCGTGACCGCCAATCAGCACAATGACTATCCCGAGCTGAAAGTAAGGATGGGGATTCATCTTGGTCCGATCAGTATCTTCAATGACATAAATGGCCTCAGCAATATGGTCGGCGACGGCATCAATGATGCGCAACGCGTGATGAGTTTCGCCGGTGCAGATCAGATATATATTTCCCGGCCCTATTACGATTTCATCTCCCGATTGAGTAGCGAGTACACCAGCCTGTTCCATTATCAGGGCGCCCTGCCGGACAAGCATGGACGCGAGCATCCTGTCTACAAAATGGTTGATGCGGCGCAACCTTTCGCGGAAGGAGATTCGCTACCGGTCGATATGGGTGCATTGGAAGTCGGGTTGGAGCCATTCAATTTAACACTTCCCGAGGCATCCGTATCTCCTGTGTCCCCCACGAATCATTCCGGTCTGCTGCCAAAGGAAGATGTCGCGCTGTTGAGCGACGTTGGGAAGTTCATGCAACCTGAAAAAGTGAAAAAATCACCTGTTGATAAAGCAACTGTTCAGGAGCATGAACAGGCAGTAGCGCCAGCTTCTGAACATATGCAGCACAAAGCACCACCCAGGGAAACCGTCAAATCCGACGAGGAAAAACACAAACCATCTGTGTATGAAGTAAAGAAGCTCGAAGAGGCTCAAGCCAAAGTATGGGCGGAAGCCGAGCAACGAGCAAAAGAAAAAAACAAAGCAAAATTTGTATGGGATGAGGACCTGCCACCCGAACCGCAATCTGCTGTGAAAAAGGCGGCACCGGTGGCGAGAGTCAAGCGCAAGCCGCTACCCTGGTTCAAACTGGTGGCTGGGATTATTGCGCTAGCGCTCATCATATTATTCGTCGCGCCATTCTTGATACCGACCAAAGAATATATTCCCGGGATCGAAAAGCTGCTCAGAGGAAAATTCAACCAGCCGGTCTATATCGAGCATCTAAAGGGCCGTTTGCTGCCCACGCCACGTTTGGATTTCATCGATATGGCTATCGGTAACAACAAGCAATTCAAGGCCAAACTGGTCCGACTGGATTTTGCGATACCCGCATTGTTCACTGCGGTTAAATCGATAGACAGTCTCGAATTGGATGACGTTGAAGTCGACGCTGCGTCGCTGGAACAAACTTCTGAATTGATGCAGCAAGCTGCCGCCGATCTTGAT
>JBARHM010000213.1:0-8700 GCA_049799235.1 Gallionella sp. | reverse complement strand
TCGACACATCGACGAAACTGCATCCCCTGCGCTGCAGGTCCTTCACGAAAATGACACTCTGCTCGGTATCCCACCCGCCGACCACCCAATCGGATGCGGAGAGCCGCACACCCACCGGCAAGTTGCCCGTCACTGCTGCGCGTGTCAATTCAAAGATTTCGAGCGGGAAGCGCATCCGGTTCTCAAGCGAGCCGCCATACTGGTCAGTGCGGATATTCGACAAAGGCGATAGAAATTGATGCAGCAGATAGCCATGCGCCGCATGCAGTTCGACCGCGTCCATGCCCAAGCGATGCGCGCGTTGTGCGGCGGCCACGAAGTCATTGCGCAAATGCTCCAGACCGGCTTCATCCAGTGCGTGTGGCGGAGCTCCATCCGCAGCAAACGGCACGGCGGAGGGTGCGACGGTTTGCCAGCCACCGTGCGCCGGCGTGAGAGACTGACCGCCCTGCCAAGGCACTTTTACGGAGGCCTTGCGTCCGGCGTGTGTCAACTGGATACCGATGGGTATATCCGAATATTGCCGTATCGATTTGATCACGCGCGCAAGTGCTGCTTCGGTCTGGTCGGACCACAGCCCCAGATCGCCCGCAGAGATGCGGCCCACCGGCGTTACCGACGTTGCCTCGATGAATAGCAGACCGGCGCCGGACAAAGCCATGTGGCCAAGATGAATCAGGTGCCAATCGCTGGCCTGGCCATGCTCGGCGGAGTACTGGCACATCGGCGAAACGACGATCCGGTTGCGCAGCTCCAGATTGCCAAGATTGATAGGGGAAAATAGTTTGCTCACGATGCATTATTTCATTTGTAATAATCGATCGGGGCGACACAACTCACTTCATCGCCTTTTGAAAGCGAACATCCCAACCCGTCCCTTTGGACGCCTCTATCAAGTGCTTAAGAATAGTGTTCCTGGTCGGTGTTTTGCTGGGCTTGATATCAAAGGTGTCCGTCTTGAAAAAATTACGGTCAATCCCCGTCACCTGATAGCTTCCCAGATAAGTGACCGAGCCGGGCTTGATGTCGATCGCTACCTCCTTGATGAACTTCTGCTCATCGATCCCCCGATAATTGAAATAGAACGCCTCCTGGCCGGACATGAATCCCATCAGGAAATATTTTCCCGGTGTAAGATCTTCAAAAAAGAAATTGCCATTCGTATAAGAATGGCTCTGCGGCGGCGACTTGAATGGCGGCGCATAAATCTCGCCCACCTTGTACAGCATCACATTCGTAATGTTGCCTGTGGGCATCGTGATGTTCCCGTAGGCCAATGCAGCCTCGGGGCCGGAAACCTGCTTGATCGGCGGAGCGCCGCATCCGGTGATGATCGTAACCAGCATCGCGGCAATGATTAACTTTATGCTTGAGCATTTCATCTTTCCTCCCTGATTTTGCTCGTTATCGATCGGGGCATCGGCACCTTGGCCATGCCCGGCGTAACGTATCACTGTGCAGCCAACCATTGCAAGATAATGATTTTCCAACACAGCCGTTTCATCCGCCATCGATGTGCATCGGCTCCGGTACTGGAGGCGGTGCGCCGATCTCGATGCGCTCGTATTCCGCGATCACCTGTGCGCCCAGCAACAGCAGCGTGGCAGCCACTTCCATGCTGAGCAGCACGATGATGGCCGTGGTGAGCGAACCGTACACCACACTCACCTGCGACAGACTGCCGAAATACCAGCCCAGCGCAGTGCGGATCAATTCCCACAGCAGGGCCGCCGAGATGCCGCCGATCAATGCGTGCTGCGCCGACAGCCTGCCCACCGGCATGAAGTAATAGATCGAAGAAATGAGCAGGATCTCTCCGAGCACGCCGGCAGCGTAGATCAGTCCGTGAGAGATTCCGTGCAACGACCAGCTATGCCCCAGGATTACCAGACTTTCGCCGCCTATCGCCACCAGGTCAACGATCACGAAAGTGCCGAAGAACAGCACCATGCCGATG
Organism: Gallionella sp.; assembly: GCA_049799235.1. Taxonomy (GTDB): domain Bacteria; phylum Pseudomonadota; class Gammaproteobacteria; order Burkholderiales; family Gallionellaceae; genus Gallionella. The sequence goes on along the minus strand of JBARHM010000213.1, from coordinate 6,743 downwards.
AAGATGATGTAGCCGAACGGCAACAGCAGGGTGACGAGGATGTGCCGCTTGTGCACCTGGATGCGGTGAAGAAAGATCACCGAGATCGCATTCTCCAGCACCTTGAATCCGAGCGAGCTGAAAAACAGCATCGTGATGAACAGCACCCAGCCGATCACCTCGCGGTGATCGAGCAGCGCCGACAACTCCACCACCAATGCCTTGCCCTGGCCCGGTGCCACATACTCCAGCGCCCGGTTCAGTATCCTCAGCAGCACGTCCTGGTCGATCACTTGCGACAGGGCGATCACCATCAGGATGAGCAGCGGTACGATAGAGAGCAGCGCGTAATAGGCGACCGCACCGGCAAGCAGCAGACCCTGGTTGGCCTGGAAAGCTTTCAGAACCTGGAGCGCAAAAGCGAACGGGTTTTTCAGGACATGGGTTATTCTTGGGTCGATGAGCTTTACGGGTAGCATGGGTTAGCAGGATGATTCTATTTCAGCAGGCTTGCAATCCGCCATGAGCTCTACAACCACACACCATCAAAACCCGAAGGCCAAGGTTATTTCCGGATAGGTTGAGCTGCATGAACTGTAAACCGCATTCGTGCAATCAATGTATGACTCGTAGACCATGCCGACACTGACATAGGCATTGGGACCGGAAGCAAAATAGAAACCGGCACGTCCACCGACCGATTCGATGCTGGGCTGGCCGCTGACTGAGGAGTGTCGATAAAACCCGCCCAGATACGGCTGCACCACCGAAGCCTGATAGATAACATATTGCACAAAGGGTGCGTACTTGGTGATGCCGGGATCAGCCCCCGACCAACTCTCCAAAGACAATCCGACACCCAACCCATCGAGGACATAATAGGTCCCGCTCGCACCGATGACCAGATAACTGCTGTCAAAAGCATAACCATTCCCCGCCACCAGCGATAAATGGCTCCGCCCCTGCCCGAACATCCCGGCCCCATCGGAAGCGCTCGCCGGAAAAGCCGTCAATACCAGCAACATCGTTAACAACATCCTGTTCATCGCAACATCCCTTCGCAATCACGAACAGGTTCAAGTTTGAACCAGGACAACAGCTTTGTCTATCGAACCGTTCGCTCAATAATCAATATTATTATTAAAAATCATTCACAGATATTTCAGGTCTCCCGGGATATCGATATCAGCAAAGATCCCGGCATCGTCGATGCGGATCTCCACGAGTTGGGATATATCGCGTTCCAAAATTCGTCGCGCGCCGGCGTCGCCACGGAGCGCCAGCAGTACATCGCGGTAATCAGAGGCAAACCCGATCGGATGGCCGCGACGGTCATCGCGGATAGGAGCAGCCAAAGCCGCGCCGGACAGCAGCGCTTTGCGCACACCCGCGATCGCCGCCTTTGGCACAACGGGCATATCGGCCAGCCCGATCAGCCAACCGGCGGAAGCAAGGTTTGCTCGCACGCCGCAGACAAGGCTGGAAGCCATGCCTTGTGCGGCATCCGCACATTCGAACCAGCGTATTGCCGTTGACTTGCTCGCACCCAGCGCTGCTTCGATCGCACTGCAAAATGTTTTTGCCCCCGGCCTGACGACTACAGTGACCTGCCCGAACGTCTCCAGCCAGGGCAGCAGACTATGCGCAGCGAGCGGCAAGGTCATGCCGTGCAGCGCGAGCGGGTGCAGCAGCTTGTCCGAACCGAAGCGGCGGGAGGCTCCCGCTGCCAGCACGACAGCAGCAATGTCTCTTGGCTCAGACAAAAGTTTCCTGGTCGAAAGGCATGCGGCGCAAGCGTTTCCCGGTCAGCTTGAATACCGCATTGGCAACCGCCGGAGCGATCGGCGGCACCCCCGGTTCGCCGATGCCGGTGGGCGCTTCACTGCTTGCCACGATATGCACCTCGATCTGCGGCATTTCGGAAAATTTTAGCGGCGCATAGTCGTGGAAATTGGATTGAACCACACGGCCGTTCTCCAGCGTGATCGCACCGTGCAACGCGGCGGAGAGCCCGTAGGCGACAGCGCTTTCGATCTGCTGACGCACACCGTCCGGATTGACGACCATGCCGCAATCGACCGCGGCGACCACGCGATGCACGCGGACCTTGCCGTTTTCCAGCGACACCTCTGCGATCTCCGCCACGTAGCTGTCGAACGACTTGTGCACCGCCAATCCGTAAGCATGACCCGCAGGCAATTTCTTTCTTCCCCAGCCGGCCTTGCTTGCGGCCAGTTTCAGCACGCCCCGGTAGCGCGAATCGGCAGGCAGGTTGTCGAGCCTGTAGGCCGCCGGATCTTTCTTTGCAAGGTGCGCCAGTTCGTCTATCATCGTCTCGACCACGAACGCCGTATGCGAGTGGCCCACCGATCGCCACCACTGTACAGGCACTGCATTCTTCGGGCTGTGCAGTTCGACCTGCACGTTGGGGATCACGTAGGGCAGTGTCGACGCGCCTTCCACCGAGGTGACGTCGACGCCGTTCTTGACCATAAAGGCTTCGAACGATGTACCGGCAATAATGGACTGGCCGACGAGGGTGTGTTTCCAGACCAGCGGTTTGCCGTTCTTTGCGATACCCGCTTCGATGTGGTCGCTCCACATCGGCCGGTAATAGCCGCCGCGCATGTCGTCCTCGCGCGTCCACACGACCTTGACCGGTTTGCCGACCGCCATCGCCGCCTGAACCGCCTCGATCACGAAGTCGGATTGCGGATTGGCGCGCCGGCCAAAACCGCCACCGAGGAAAGTCGTATGGACTTCCACCTGTTCCATCTGGAGCCCTGCGGTCTTTGCCGCCATCATGCAGTCCATGGTCTGCATCTGGGTGCCGGTCCAGATGCTGCAGTGATCGGGCTTGAGATCCACCACCACGTTGAGCGGCTCCATCGTCGCGTGTGCCAGATATGGTATTTCATACTCGGCACTGACCCACTTGTGTGCTGTCTTGAAACCCTGCACCGAATCGCCATCCTTGCGCGCCACGGCACCCGAAGTTTTTGCCAGCTCGAGATATTCCGCGCGCATCCTGGTCGTGGAAAGTGCCGCGCCGGGCCCCTCATCCCATTCGATCTCCAACAGATCGCGCGCAGTCTTGGCCGGCCAGAAACCGGATCCAGCAACCGCGATCCCTGTAGGCACCTGATAGACACCCTGCACGCCTGATACTTTGCGCGCCTCGGTCGCATCGAAGCTTTTCACCTTGCCGCCGAATACCGGGCTGCGCGCGATCAACACAGTCAGCATGCCGGGCAGATAAACGTCGAGGCCGAACTGCGCGCTGCCATTGATCTTTGCCGGCGTATCGAGACGGCGAGTCGGCTTGCCGATGATCGTGAAATCCTTGGGCGGCTTGAGCGGGACGTTGTCCGGCAGCGGCAGCTTGCCCGCGGCATCGGCCAGCGCGCCGTAACTCGCTGTCTTGCCGCTTCTGGCATGGAAAACCTTGCTCCTCTCTGCGTGGCATTCGCTTTCCGGCACGCCCCATTGCTGGGCAGCAGCGCGGATCAGCATGACCCTGCCGCTGGCGCCGACGCGCCTGAGTTGCTCCCACGATGACGCGATGCTGGTGCTGCCCCCGGTCATTTGCATGCCGAAACCGGTGTGGTTGTACACCGAGGCCACCGGCGCGGATTCGACGCTGATGCGGCTCCAGTCGGCTTCCAGTTCCTCGGCGATCAGCATCGTCAGCGAAGTGTAGACACCCTGCCCCATCTCGGACTTGTTGACGATGACCGTGATGCTGTCATCCGGTGCGATGCGGATGAACGCGTTGGGCGGAAACACTTCCTTCGGAGGCGCATCGGCCGCATAGGCACGGCCGCCTTTCATCGGCAGATAAAAGCCGATCACCAATCCGCCCATCAATGCGGCGGAATCCTTGAGGAATTTTCGGCGCGAAGGATTTTGCGCGGTGATGTCATTCAATTGAGTATTCCTTTGGGTTTCCATTAGGGTTTTCATACAGCACCTCCCTTCTGTCCCGCCGCCTTTTGGATCGCCGAGCGGATGCGGTTGTAGGTGCCGCAACGGCACAGTATGCCATCCATCGCGGCGGAGATCTGCGATTCGCTGGGGTGAGGATTCTCCTTGAGCAGCGCGGTGGCTGCCATGATCTGGCCGGACTGGCAGTATCCGCATTGCGGCACATCCACTTCCTGCCAGGCTGTCTGCACCGATTTGCCCAGCGCGGTTTCGGCGAGTCCTTCGATCGTGGTGACCTGCTTGCCGCTTGCCATCGACACCGGCGTCACGCAGGAACGGATCGCTCGGCCATCAAGGTGCACGGTACAAGCGCCGCACTGCGCGATGCCGCAGCCGTATTTGGTGCCGGTCAGTTGCAAGTGGTCACGCAGCACCCACAACAAGGGCATGCCGGGGTCGGCATCGACCTTGGTCTTTTTTCCGTTGATAGTTAAAGTGATCATGAGCACACCTCCTGCTTATTGGGTTGAGCCTGACTGTTGGGTTGAGTCTGATTGTTGGATTGATCAGGTATGATTTTTTCAGTCTGCTGGTTACGCACCGAAATCAGATGCGCGAGGATGGCCACTGCGATCTCCGGCGGAGTGCGGCTGCCGATGCTCAAGCCTACCGGCCCGTGCAGCCGGGCGATTTCCTGATCGCTGAGATCGAACATTGCCAGCCGCTCGCGGCGCTTTGCATTGTTGGCCTTGGAGCCCAGCGCACCGACATAGAACGCAGGAGATTTCAGCGCCTCCAGCAGCGCCATGTCATCCAGCTTGGGATCATGTGTCAGCGCGATGATGACGGTTGACGCATCCGCTTGCAGTGCAAGCACCGCGTCGTCGGGCATCTCGCTCGTCAGCGTGGTGTCCGGCACGTCCCAGGTTTCGCGCATCTCTGCGCGGGGATCGCAGACGATCACCTGATAATCGAGCGCCTGTACCATGCGCGCGAGATAAGCGGAAGTCTGGCCGGCGCCGATGATCAGCATCCTCCAGCGCGGGCCGTGCACGGTGGACAGCGTGGTGCCGTCAAACACCATGTTGTCGGTGCGGCTTGCGTCATCGAGGTCGACCTGCAATGAGTTCAAGTACAGCGTGCGCCTGACCATCCGATGTGCGTGGATCAGTTGCAGGACTCGCTCCACCCAGTCCGTGTTGCGCACCGGCTCGATGACCAGGCGGATGACGCCGCCACACGGCAGCCTGAAACGTTTGGCCTCTTCACTCGTCACGCCAAACGTCAGCACATCGCAGCGATCGACGGGCAATTGGCCGCGCTTTGCGCGCAGCACCAGGTCATCCTCGATGCAGCCGCCCGACACCGAACCTACCGCCAGACCGTCACCGCGCAGCGCGAGCATCGCGCCCGGCGGACGCGGGCTGGAACCAAAGGTTTCCACCACCGTCGCCAGCCACAGCGGCTGGTCCCCCGCTTGCCATTCCCGCAGGGATTTGAGTACAGAAAGATCGACGCTATCCATACGTGACTCCTTGTGCCGGCGGCTATTCTCCCAAGGATTTGAAAAGGTTGTTACTGGCGGTAACTTCAAAAGCGTATCATTTTATGAACTGCATATCCTACGCCTTCCTGCGGCAAAATCTACAGCGTCAAGATGACCATTTCAAATCAAACTGATATCAATCTGCCACTCGGTTCACCTCGCGCGTAACAGGCTACGGATGAACTGTGTTGCCGCAGTTACAGAAATCCAGTGGCTATGTTTTTTATCGGATCGCGCCACTCAGTATCGGATTCGCATGCACGCCTGGAATTCTTTGCGACGACCATCATTCCAGCCACGGCTGAAGATCTGCAGCGCCGTCTGACGATCAGCACACTGCCGCACTGGTGCGCTTCCATTGAAAATGGTGCTCAGCGACGCAAAGTCTAGCGGCGAAATCTTCTGCGTGTGGAGAACGTTCCACGCACACCGGGAGGATATGCGCAATGGCGTGCGCTTTTCATTTTGGTAACCGGACACTGGGGATCATGGCGTGTATCGGCCGCCAGAGTCGAGATAGATACCGCCGCCGGATCCACCCCACAATATCATTTCGGTTCCGGTCCACACCGCGCTATGGTTGTGTCTTCCCGTGGGTGCGCTGGCGGCGATGGTCGCGGTCCAGCCGTCTGTGGCGGGATAGTAGCGACTGCCTGCAGCCATGCTGTCGTACCCTCCCCAGATGATCATCCCGCTACCGTCCCACACCGCGCTGTGGTCCATGCGCGCGGCGGGCAGGCCGGCTGACCATGTCGCCGTCCACCGGTTCGCTGCCGGATCATAGCGCCCGCCGGTAGCCTGGACTCCCCCGCTATACCCGCCCCAGACGATCATTTCAGTCCCGGTCCACACCGCAGTGTGGTCGTATCTTGCATAGGGCGCGCCCGTCGCGGAGATTGTCGTCCATGTGTCGGTGACGGGATTGTAGCGCGCACCGGAGTCGAAATAAGTGGCGCCGTATGCGGTGCCGCCCCACACGATCATCTCGGTGCCGGTCCAAACGGCCGTGTGAAAAGCTCTTGCGGAAGGCGCACCGGTGGTGGAGATCGTTTTCCAGGTATCGGTGACAGGGTTGTAGCGTGCTCCGCTTGCGACAGGGCTGCTGCCGTCCCAGCCTCCCCAGACAAGCATCTCGGAGCCGCTCCACACCGCGGTGTGTCCGTATCTTGCAGCGGGAGCACCGGTCGTCGTGGTCGCTGTCCACGTGTCGTTCACAGGATCATAGCGACCACCAGAGTCGAGATAGCTGCTGCCGTCGGAGCCGCCCCACACGATCATCTGCGAACTGGTCCAG
>JBARHM010000212.1:0-1634 GCA_049799235.1 Gallionella sp. | reverse complement strand
TAGGCTACCGCTGGGAATTTCGTTAGGCTGAATGTTGCTTCACAGTGAACCGGAAGCTTACCGGATTTTTGCAGTAAACGACTTGCCTTGCAGCATCGGCAATCAAGTCGGGATCATCGCAATCACTCCCTGGTCACCAATAGTCGAAGGCAGCGTGTATTCCTGACCATATAGCCACGCTGTCCGGTACTATTGGTTCCCGGTAACCAAACTGTTATCGTAGCCTGTGAGAATGGAAATTTCAGGCAGGCATACCATGACGACAAAGCAGATCATCTTCGTGCCGGGAAAAAATCCCAAAGCTGAGCCGGCACAACATAGTGAATTACTCTGGCGCACCCTTGTTGAAGGAGTGAGACGTGCAGATAGCGCTGTGGCCGATAAACTTCAGGCCGGCTACGCGCAATTCCATCTAGTCGGCTGGAACTACATTTATTATCACGTGTATAAAGATATCACCCGCGACATTCCGTGGATCGATGCCCTGATCAACAAACACGGCCCCACAGAGCAGGACATTCGCGATGCCCATTCCTGGAATATATGGCTGAGCCGTTTCGTGTTGACGCTGGGGGATCACATCCCATTGCTGATAAAATTGCTGCCCGAAGCGGTGCGAAGTACCGCCCGGGAGATCGACCGCTATTTCAATAATACCGATGGAGTTGCCCGCAAGATTCGCGATCTGTTACAACAGACACTGCGCCCCATGCTTGAGCAACAAGATGATGTTTTGCTGATTGGACACAGTCTCGGTTCTGTCATCGCCTACGATACTTTGTGGGAGATGTCTCGTCAGGAAGTGATAAAAGGCAAAGTAGACTTTCTGACACTCGGCAGCCCCATGGGGATGCATTACATACAACGGCGTTTGCTCGGCATGAATAACCACGGGAAAAATAGTTATCCCGACCGGATCCGGCGCTGGATAAATCTGTCAGCCGAAGGCGACGTCACTGCGCTGAATCAAAATTTAAAGGAGAGTTTTCATCCAATGCTTGAACTGGGCTTGATAGAGTCCATTGAAGATCATTGCCATGGAATCTACAACTTCTTTCGCAGCGATGAAGGACTGAATTGCCATCGATCATATGGCTACATGGTGAGTCCCGCTGTGGGGAGCATCATTGCAGACTGGTGGAAACGTTGATTCTGTAAGCCTTTTCGCAAGACAGGTTTCTTGCTTATCGGATTTAAGCGGGTATGCAACTTGTGTGTCTATAGGACAAACACTGTAGGCAAACCATCCTATGCTCCTAATCAATTTTTAGACTAGCGCCTATATCGAGGCCACGTTGATCGGAGTAGTTTTAGTTTGCTACAAGTTGCCAGCGATGCAAATGGACATGCAAAATTTGCAACATACATTGCGGGCAGAATCTAATATTTAATGCATTCAACTTAGGAGGAGTGTGCAAAATGTATATTATTCGATATGCGTTTCTGGTTTCCTTGTTATTGGATGTTTCAACCAATGTGTTTGCAGCAGATTTTCCGAAAGCGCCTGCAAATCAAAAGGAGGCGGAAGCGGAAGGACTTCAGCGCGTGAATTTGGAAGACCTTAAGAAATTCATCCCAGGGATCATGAACAACAAGGGATTTAAAGGGGTAGAACATACGCTGACCTTTAAGCC
>JBARHM010000211.1:0-4764 GCA_049799235.1 Gallionella sp. | reverse complement strand
ACAGAGTGTGCAAGTCATCGTCCGGCACTGGCGGGTCATGAAAGGTTAAAGCTATGGAATTCGGTTTTCTGCAAGGCAACGACATCGAAGCGCTGCCGCAATTCATCACCAGTCTGGCCATCGGTCTGTTGATCGGCCTGGAGCGTGAACGAAATCCCTCAGCCAAGGCCGGTTTGCGCACCTTCGCTCTGGTCGCGCTATTCGGCACATTGTCGGCGATGCTCTCCACGAAACTCGGCTCGTCCTGGCTGCTAATCGCCGGACTGCTTGCCGTGGCCGGAATGATCATCGCCGCCTACCTCAACAGTCCGAGTGAAGAAAGCGACCCCGGCACTACCACTGTCATCGCCCTGCTGCTGTGTTACGGCCTGGGCGCGATGATCTGGTATGGCCTCGCCAAACTGGCCGTGATGCTGGCGATAGGGATCACCGTCCTGCTCTATTTCAAACCCGAACTGCGCGGAATATCACAGCGGCTCACGCGCCGCGATCTGGTCGCCGTGTTGCAATTTTCGGTGCTGACCTTCATCGTGCTGCCGATTCTGCCCGACCAGAACTATGGCCCCTACGATGCTTTCAATCCGCATCAGGCCTGGCTGATGGTCGTACTGATCTCGGGCATCAGCCTGGCGGGTTATACCGCATTGCATCTGGCAGGAACCCGCTATGGTGCGCCGCTGCTCGGTTTTCTCGGCGGTCTCGTGTCCAGCACGGCGACCACCCTGATGTATGCAAAACTCAGCAAAAGCAACCGAGCCATGTTGAACCTTGCCGCTTCAGTGATCGTGATCGCCGGCTTGGTGGTGTTAATGCGGCTGATGGTGATCAGCGCAGCGGTGGCTTATGGTGCACTGCCCGGCCTGCTTCCGGTACTGGCGGGTGGCTTGCTGTCAGGCTTGATCGTCGTGCTGTACAACTGGCGCAAGATGAACAACGCAACCGATCTTGTTATCCCTGAGACTTCCAACCCCGCGGAATTGCACGCAGCCATCGGCTTTGGCTTGTTGTACGTGGCAGTGTTGCTGGGTTCGGCATGGATGAAAGACATCGCCGGCAGTCAGGGCCTGTATGCCGTGGCATTGGTCTCAGGACTGACCGATGTGGATGCCATCACGTTATCAAGTTTACGCCTGTTCAATCTCGATCAATTGAGCGAACACCAGACCGTCACGGCGATAGCTTTCGCCTTGCTTGCCAACCTCGCCTTCAAGTTTGGCATGGTGGTATTCATCGGCGGCTTGAATCTCGCCAGACATGTCGCCATCGGCTTTGCGGCGATCACGCTGGGCGTGCTGGTGGGCCTGTTTGCGCTATAATCGCGTCCTTTTCAGCAAGCGACAAAATCATGGAAGCCGAACAACTCACCGCCATCTCCAACCAGCTACAAGACTTGGCGGCACGCAGTGCCGAACTACGGAGGTATCTTTGACTACGATACCAAGCAGGAACGCCTGACCGAAGTCAGCGAACTCTCCGAAGACCCGGCCATCTGGCAGGACGCAAAGCGCGCACAGGAACTGGGACGCGAGCGCAAGATGCTGGAAGGCGTGGTGCTCGGCCTCGGCAAGATTCGGCAAGACCTTGCCGATGCATCCGAACTGTTCGAGATGGCACAGGCGGAAAACGACGATGCCAGTCTGAACAGTACAGCCGCCGACATCCGTGACATCGAGCAGCGCGTCGCGGCGATGGAATTCCGCCGCATGTTCTCCCACCCGTTGGACCCGAACAACTGCTTCGTCGACATCCAGGCCGGTTCCGGAGGCACCGAGGCGCAGGACTGGGCGGCGATGCTGCTGCGCATGTATCTGCGCTACTGCGAACGCAAGGGTTTCACAGTCGAAGTGCTGGAGCAATCCGACGGTGAAGTCGCAGGTATCAAGGGCGCCTCCATCAAAGTGATCGGCGAATATGCCTATGGCCAGCTGCGCACCGAAACCGGCGTGCACCGGCTGGTGCGCAAATCGCCGTTCGACTCCGGCAATCGCCGCCACACCTCATTCTCCAGCGTGTTCGTCTACCCCGAAGTGGATGAATCCATCGAGGTCGAGATCAATCCCGCCGACCTGCGCGTCGACACCTACCGCGCCTCGGGCGCGGGCGGACAGCACATCAACAAGACCGACTCCGCGGTGCGCATCACCCACCTCCCGACTAACATCGTGGTGCAATGCCAGAGCGACCGCTCGCAACACCGCAACCGCGCCGAAGCGATGGCGATGCTGAAATCGCGGCTTTATGAAGCAGAGCTGCGCAAGCGCAATGCCGAGAAACAGGCGATGGAAGATGGAAAGACCGACATCGGCTGGGGACACCAGATCCGCAGCTACGTGCTCGACCAGTCGCGCATCAAGGATCTGCGCACCAATTATGAAGTCGGCAACACCCAGGCCGTGCTGGACGGCGATCTGGACGATTTCATCTCGGCCAGTTTGAAGCAGGGTGTTTAATTCCAATTCCATTGCATCGTTGAAACTGCGTCGGCTTCCTCGCTCAAAGAACGCAGACTAGGCTGAGGCAAGCTGTACTTCAGGTTCGGTAACCAGGGATCTGGCAGCCACCGCATTGCGGTAACCCGTTGCGATCCACTCCAGCCATTCCGCCAGACCCTCGCCGGTAGTGGCCGATATGCGGATCACCCGTATGTCCGGATTGACGCGGCGCGCATTTTCCTCGGCAAGATCGGCATCGAAATCAAGGTAGGGCAACAGGTCGCATTTATTCAGCAGCATCAAGTCAGCGGCGCGGAACATGTCGGGATATTTGAGCGGCTTGTCTTCGCCCTCCGTCACTGAAAAGATCACCACCTTGTGCGCTTCGCCCAGATCGAAACCCGCCGGACACACCAGGTTGCCGACATTCTCAATCAGCAGCAGGCTGTCGTCTTTCAGGACTAGCCGCTGCATGGCCTGACCGACCATGTGCGCATCCAGATGGCAGCCCTTGCCGGTGTTGATCTGCAGGGCTGGTGCCCCGGCGGCGCGGATGCGCGCGGCATCGTTGTCGGTCTGCTGGTCGCCCTCGATGACAGCGAGCGGCTGTGACCCATGCAAAGCTTCTATGGTTTTCACCAGCAAGGTGGTTTTGCCGGAGCCGGGACTGGATACCAGATTGAGCGCAAAGATCCCGTGCCCGGAAAAGTAGCGACGGTTCTCATCGGCATAATCGTTGTTCTTGGCGAGTATGTCGCGCTCGATCTTCACCATGCGTGACTGACTCATGCCGGGCGCATGCGTGCCTGCAGGTCCTGCGCCAAAATCGATAGTATCGAGTGCGTGGGTATGATCGTGTGGATGCGCATGCACTGCATCCTGCTGATGCGCACGATAGCGCATCGCCTTGCCGGGTTTGCGCTGCCGCGCAAACGCTCGGCCACCGATAAGAGTCTCGCCTTTTCCGCATCCGCATGTCACGCACATATGATTCTCCTTTAAGGAACTGCTATTCTACTTCCAGTTCCTTGACTCTCATCTCTTCGCCGCCCGTCACCTGGATCTGAAAACTACCGCAATTGGGGCAAGGTTCGTAGCGTGCTGTCACCGCCACACTGCGGGCGCACTCCATGCACCAGCCCTGTCCGGCGGTCTCGATGATTTCCAGCCGCGCATCCTCCGCAATGCTGTCGCGCGTCACCACGTCGAAGCAGAAGCGCAGCGACTCGGTCTCCACGCCTGCCAACTGGCCGATTTCCAGCCACACTGCCTTGACCTTGGCATACCCATCCGCCCGCGCCTTGTCTTCGATGATCTGCAGCACGCTCTCGGCGATCGACATCTCATGCATCGCAAATCTCGTCCATATTAATTATGTTGAACCTCAAATCCCGAATTGGCAAATCCCGGGCTAACAAATTCTGGGCAAGGGATCATCCTCCAGTTCTTCCAGCATCCGTTCGCCGCCCAGTTCGGTTTCCAGCACCACATGCGCGCGTCCTTCGTTGACGCTGCCGATGATCGCGGCATCGCGTCCCTGCGGCAGTGCCTGCCAGCGCGCCAGCGCATCATTCGCTTGTAACGCCTCGACCACCGCCACTACCCGCCCTTCGCAGGCGAGGAACATCGCGTCGTAGCCGAGCATCTCGCACACCGCAGCGACCTGCTCGCGCACCGGGATGGACGGCTGATGCAACCGCACCTGCAATTTCATCGCGCGGCAGATCTCGTGCATCACCGTGGCCAGGCCGCCGCGCGTCGGGTCGCGCATGAAGCGCAGGCCGCTCAACGGCAGCAGCGCCTGCGTCAGCGGCAGCACGCTCGCCGCATCCGATTGCAATTCGCCATGCAAACCGAACTGTTCGCGCGCCAACATCACCGCGATACCGTGGTCGCCCACCGGACCGCTCACCAGCACCACATCGCCGGACCGGATATGACCGATCCCGAGCTGCAAATGCCTGGGCCGCACGCCGATGCCGGTGGCGGAGAGATACAAGCCGCCGCCCTCGCCGCGCCTTACCACCTTGGTGTCGCCCGCCACTACCGCGACGTTCGCTGCGCGCGCGGCCTGCGCAAGGCTGATGACGATGCGCTCCAGTTGCGCGATCTCGAAACCTTCTTCGATGAAGGCGCTCAAGGTGAGGTAATGCGGCACGGCACCGGACACCGCGAGATCGTTCACCGTACCGTGCACCGCGAGCGAGCCGATGGTGCCGCCGGGAAACTCCAGCGGCTGCACCGTGAATCCATCGGTGGTCACCATCAGATCGCCATCCATCTCCGGCAGGCGCGCCGCATCCGACTGCACGTCGAGCAACGGATTGCCGAG
>JBARHM010000210.1:0-6475 GCA_049799235.1 Gallionella sp. | reverse complement strand
GTTATGCCCCAGCTTGCGGAAGCACACCAGGTCGATCACTACGTCCTTTTTGAACTGCATGCGGAAATCAAGCGAGATTTCGGTGATCAGCAGTACCGCGTCAGGATCATCCGCATTGACATGCAGGATAGGCGCGTCGATCATCTTCGCCACGTCGCTGCAATGGGTGCTGGAACGCGTGTCGCGCGAGTCGGATGCGGTGAAACCGATCTGGTTGTTGATGATGATATGCACGGTGCCGCCGGTCCGGTAGCCGCGCGTCTGGGACATCGCCAGCGTTTCCATCACCACGCCCTGACCCGCGAACGCCGCGTCTCCGTGGATCAGTATCGGGATCACCTTGGAACCATCCAGATCCTTGCGACGATGCTGGCGTGCGCGAACCGAACCTTCCACCACGGGGTTGACGATTTCCAGATGCGAAGGATTGAACGCCAGCGCAACATGCAATTCCCCGCCCGGTGTCGCGACATTTGCCGAAAAACCCTGATGGTATTTCACGTCGCCGGAGCTCAGATGCTCGGCATGGACACCTTCGAATTCTGCGAACAACATGCCGGGTTGCTTGCCAAGTATGTTCACCAGCACATTCAGCCGTCCGCGATGCGCCATGCCGATCACGGCTTCCTGCACTCCTTGCTCGCCACATCTCTTCAGCAAATGGTCGAGCAGAGGGATCATGGTCTCGCTGCCTTCCAGCGAGAAGCGCTTTTGACCGACGAACTTGGTGTGCAGATAGCGCTCCAGTGTTTCAGCGGCGGTAATCCGTTCGAGGATGCGGCGACGCATCACATCATCATAGCCAGCATGTCCGCGCGAACTTTCCAGGCGATTCTGCAGCCAGCGCTTTTGCGCAACATCGCTGATGTACATGTATTCCGCGCCTATGCTGCCGCAGTAGGTCTGGCGCAGCAGCTTGAGGATTTCGCGCAAGGTCATGCGCGCCCCGCCAACCAGCGAACCTGTATCGAAGGTTGTGTCCATGTCGGCTTCGCCCAAGCCGTAATGCGCCGGATCGAGTTCGGCGATCACCGGCTTGGCGTAGCGGTTCAGCGGATCGAGATTGGCGACACGCACGCCGAGGAAGCGATGCGCGTTGATGAGTTGCAGCACGTAAACCTGCTTGCGCTCCAGATCGGCTTCAATTGGCAGCAAGGGGCTGGCAGTCACCTTGGGCAAGGCCGCAAAGGTGCGCTGAATCTGACTATGAATCTGGTCATGTGCGCCGTTGGGGTGTGGCGGCAGCGCATCAAAATAGCTGCGCCACGCTGCCGGAACAGCGCCCGGATCAATCAGATATTGCTCGTACAATTCTTCGATGAACGGCGCATTGGTGCCGAACAGCAGCGAGCTGTCCTGCATCAATTTCAAAAATCTGGTCGGCTCGTTCATCGTTTATTCAACGGCACGTAATCACGCTTCACCGCACCCCGATACAACTGGCGCGGACGCCCGATCTTGTGATCTCCGGAAGCAATCATTTCGTTCCATTGCGATATCCACCCTATGGTACGCGCCACCGCAAAAATCACCGTGAACATATTGCTCGGGATGCCAAGTGCGCGCAGCACGATACCTGAATAGAAATCAACATTCGGATACAGTTTATGGTCGATAAAATACGGGTCACTGAGGGCTACGCGCTCCAGCTCCATCGCCAGCTCGAACAATTTGTGATTTTCCAGCTTGAGTTCTTTGAGCACTTCATGGCAGGTCTGTCGCATTACGGACGCGCGGGGATCCATGTTTTTGTATACGCGGTGACCAAATCCCATGAGGCGGTATTTCTTGTCCTTCACGCCTTGGACATATTCTTTCACGCGCGACACGTCGCCAATCTCCTCGAGCATTTTCAGCGCGGCTTCGTTGGCTCCGCCATGTGCCGGCCCCCACAGCGCAGCGATACCGGAGGCGATGCAGGCAAACGGATTCGCCCCGCTCGAACCGGCCAGGCGCACCGTAGAGGTGGAAGCGTTCTGCTCATGGTCGGCGTGTAGAATGAGTATGCGATCCAGCGCGCGTACCAGCACCGGATTGGGTTCGTAATCTTCTGCCGGCGTGGCAAACATCATGTACATCAGATTTTCCGCATAACTGAACTTGTTCTTCGGGTACATGAACGGGAACCCGGTGTAGTATTTATGCGCCATCGCAGCGATGGTCGGTACTTTGGCGAGCAGCCGCAACGCAGAAATATCGCGGTGCTCCTTATCATTGATGTCCAGCGAATCATGATAGAACGCCGACAGCGCGCCCACCACGCCGACCATCACCGCCATCGGATGTGCGTCGCGGCGGAAGCCGGTGAAAAACCGCGCCATCTGGTCATGTACCATGGTGTGTTCTTTCACAGTGGCGTCGAACGCCGCCTTCTGCGTCGAATTCGGCAGCTCGCCGTTCAACAGCAGATAACATACTTCGAGAAAATCGGACTGCTCGGCCAGTTGCTCGATCGGATAGCCCCGGTAGTAGAGCAGCCCGGCTTCGCCATCGATGAAGGTGATCGCGGAAGTGCAACTGGCCGTGGAAAAGAATGCCGGATCATAGGTGAATATTCCCAGCTTGCTGATGCCGCGCAAATCAATCACATCCGGCCCCAGCGTGCCGGACAATATCGGCAGCTCGAGGCTGCGTCCGTCATCCAGCGTCAGCTTAGCCACTCTATTTTTCTCCATGTAGTCCTCCAGCATTATCTTGCGTCAAGCCGCCCTGATCTTCTCCAGCAACGCCTGCTGCCCGGCTTGCGTCGCCTCCTGCCTGCCCGCAATCATATCCCATAGCGGGTTGTCAGGCATATCGAGCATCTCTTCAAAAGCTTGTCGTTCGGTCTGATCAAGTTGGGCGTAATAGGTTTCGATGAATCTTCCCAAAACGATATCCAGTTCCAGCAGCCCGCGTCGTGACCGCCAGCGCACGCGTTCCAGTTCCTTCATACCGTTCGCTTCACCATCAAATCCTTGATTTTTCCTATCGCCTCGGTCGGATTCAGCTCTTTCGGGCATACATCCACGCAATTCATGATCGTGTGGCAACGGAACAGCCGGTACGGGTCTTCCAGATCATCGAGCCGCTCGGCGGTAGCCTGATCGCGCGTGTCGGCGATGAAGCGGTAGGCCTGCAGCAATCCCGCCGGTCCGACGAACTTGTCCGGATTCCACCAGAACGACGGGCAAGCCGTGGTGCAGCAACCGCACAGGATGCATTCATACAAGCCGTTCAGATGCGCACGCTGCGCCGGCGATTGCAGCCGCTCTGTTTCGGGCGGCGGATCGTTGTTGATCAGGTAAGGTTTGATCGAATGGTATTGTTTGAAGAACTGGGTCATGTCCACGATCAGATCGCGGATCACCGGCAGTCCCGGCAAGGGACGCAACACCACCGGTTCCCTGAGCGAACACAGCGGCGTGATGCATGCCAGTCCGTTGCGCCCGTTGATGTTCATCGCATCCGAACCGCACACTCCTTCGCGGCAGGATTTTCGTATCGACAAGCTGTCGTCCTGTTCCTTCAGCAACAGGATCGCATCCAGCAACATCTTGTCGCCTGCCTCAACATCCAGATCGTAGTCCCGCATGTAGGGTGCGGCATCAACATCCGGATTGTAGCGATAGATACTAAATTTCATTGACTACTCCTAAGCTAGTAGCTGGTAGCGAGTAGCGGATAGCTGGCGGCTGATTTCGCTACCTGCTACGAGCTACAAGCTGCCGGCTCAATACACCCGTGCCTTGAGCGGGAACGACTCCACTGAAATCGGTTTCAGGCGCACCGGTTTGTAATCCAGCCGATGTCCCTCGCGGAAATACAGGCTGTGCCTGAGCCAGTTCACGTCATCGCGCTGCGGAAAATCATCGCGCGCATGCGCACCGCGGCTTTCCTGCCGCGCATTCGCGGCTATCATGGTCGCCTGCGCGACCTCGATCAGATTATCCAGTTCCAGTGCCTCGATGCGCGCGGTGTTGAACACCTTGCTCTTGTCCTTGATCCCGGTGTGCGCGACTCGCTCGGCGATCTGCTTGATCTGCATCACGCCTTCGGCCAGCAACTCCGGAAAACGGAACACGCCGCAATGCTTTTGCATGGTCTTGCGCATCGCATCGCCGGCTTCGGGGACGCGCTCACCGTCTTTCTGATTCTCCAGCCGCGCCAATCGAGCCAAAGGACGCTCGGCGGCATCGCCGGGTAATGGTTTGGGATGTGGGTCGTTGTTCAGGTCCTCGATGATTTGTCGCCCGGCTTCGCGGCCAAACACGATCAGGTCAAGCAAGGAGTTGCAGCCCAGGCGGTTCGCCCCATGCACCGACACACAGGCGCATTCCCCCACCGCATACAGGCCGCGCACCACCTCGTCCGGACCGGTCTTGTAAGGCGCAACGACTTGCCCGTGATAATTGGTCGGAATGCCGCCCATCATGTAATGCGCCGTGGGTACCACCGGTATCGGTTTCTTGGCCGGATCCACGTGCGCGAATTTCAGCGCAATCTCGCGGATACCGGGCAACCGCTTTCGAATCACGTCATCGCCGAGATGATCCAGTTTGAGCAGCACATGATCGCCGTGTTCGCCGCAGCCGCGCCCCTCGTTAATTTCAATTGTCATCGCGCGCGACACCACGTCTCGGCTGGCCAGATCCTTGGCGTTCGGCGCGTATTTCGGCATGAAGCGCTCACCGTCCTTGTTCACCAGATAGCCGCCCTCGCCTCGCACCCCTTCGGTGATCAGCACACCAGCGCCGTAAACTCCCGTGGGATGAAATTGGAAGAACTCCATGTCCTCGAGCGGAAGGCCGGCGCGCGCCACCATGCCCAGCCCATCACCGGTGTTTATAAAGGCATTGGTGCTGGATTGAAAGATGCGGCCTGCACCGCCGGTCGCAAACAGCGTGGCACGCGCCTGAAACATCATCACCTCGCCGGTTTCGATCTCCAACGCCGTCACGCCGAGCACATCGCCGTCCTCATCACGGATCAGATCCAGCGCCATCCACTCGATGAAAAAGTGCGTATTGGCTTTCACATTCTGCTGATACAAGGTGTGCAACAAGGCATGGCCGGTGCGGTCGGCCGCAGCACAGGCACGATCCACGGGTGTCTTGCCATATTCCTGCATGTGGCCGCCGAATGAGCGCTGATAGATCTTGCCGCTGTCGAGGCGGTCGAACGGCATGCCGAAATGTTCCAGCTCATAGACCACTTCGGACGAGGCCCGGCACATGAACTCGATCGCATCCTGATCGCCAAGATAGTCCGAGCCTTTCACCGTGTCATACATGTGCCAGTGCCAGTTATCCTCCTTGACGTTTCCAAGCGAAGCGGCAATGCCGCCCTGTGCGGCAACGGTATGCGAACGGGTCGGAAATACCTTGGACAGAACAGCCACCTTCAAACCGGCATGCGCAAGTTGCAATGCCGCACGCATCCCGGAACCGCCAGCGCCGACCACCACCACATCAAAGGTTCTTTTAGCTATTGCCATTGTTAAGCGCACCTTCTTGAAATGTGTTTTCGGGAGGAAGCGCAAGGAGCCGCGCATAACCAGCGACTTGCCCGCTTGCGGGCTTAGTCGAATGGCTAGTAGTTCTATCAGCGAATGACGAAGACATATCGTGAGTGATAGGCGAGGAATGAGCGAGCACGCGACACCGCGATTTGCCCGACAAACAAATTTTCATCACATTCCCCACAATATCTGCACCGACCAGATCGTATAAACCAACAAAGCCAGAATCACCAGCACATGAATCACCAGCCGCACACCGGCTGGCTTGACGTAATCCATCACTATGTCTCGGATGCCTATCCATGCGTGATAGAACAGACTCATCAGGAACAACAAGGTAAAGGTGCGTACCACCTCGCTGGAAAACAAAGCAGTCCATATGTCGTAATCCAAATGCGGCTCAAGCAAAAGATAACCTGCGAATAACAAACAGTACGCCGCCATCACGACCGCCGTGATGCGCTGAATCAGCCAGTCGCGCAGCCCATAGTGCGCGCCGGTAACGACGCGATTCACCATAGTCTTGCACCAAGCAGAACCGTCAGCGCCAGACTGGCAAACATCACAGCCCAGCTGGTGTTGCGCGCCTGCGCAAGATCACCGACCCAGTGCATATCGATCGCAAGATAACGCAATCCGGCACAAAAATGATGCAAGAACGCCCACAGCAAACCAAGCAATACCGGTTTTGCCAGCGGCTGTGCCAGCACATCCATCAACTCGGTATAAGTCTCGATGGAGCGCAGGCTGTATTGCAGCATCCACAGCAGCAATGGCAACGCAAGGAATAGCGCCATGCCACTGATGCGGTGAAGAATCGAGACGAAACCCGGTAACGGCAATTTGATGAGATGCAATGCAAGGTGCTTCGGGCGTTTTTTGTTCATTGATATTCCCCGCCATGACGTGATACTGACGCTCGCAATGCTACACCTTTTTGCTTGGCGTGAGAAAGCCAAAAGCTCTATCATGCGC
>JBARHM010000209.1:0-5564 GCA_049799235.1 Gallionella sp. | reverse complement strand
ACAGCTGCGTGACTCAACCCAAACTTATCGCCGTGACGATGCTTACCAGCATGGCTCAGGAAGATCTCGCTGACATCGGCATTACGGCCACACCAGCAGAGATGGTACTGCGTCTGGCGACCCTGGCAAGCGACAGCGGACTGGATGGTGTCGTGTGTTCCGCGCACGAGTCGGCTCTGTTGCGCAGGCAGTTCGGCAGCGATTTTTGTCTGGTAACCCCGGGGATCCGCCAAGCGCTGGACAGCAATGATGATCAGTCGCGAGTGATGACCCCACAAGCCGCTCTGCAAGCGGGCTCCAGTTATTTGGTGATCGGCCGCCCGATCACCCAGGCGAAGGACCCATTGCAGGCCCTGCTCGATATCAATCAGGAGATCGGAGTTTCGTTATGACTATTTTGCCAGACTTCGCTGATGCAAAAATATTGGTGGTCGGCGATGTGATGCTTGATCGCTATTGGTTCGGCGATGTCGATCGCATTTCGCCAGAAGCTCCTGTACCGGTGCTTAAAGTGGATCGTGTCGAAGAGCGCCCGGGTGGTGCGGCCAACGTGGCGCGCAATATTGTTGCACTGGGAGCGCAAGCGACCCTGCTTTCGGTGATTGGCAATGATGAAGCAGGCGCATGTCTTGAGAAACTGCTTAATGAGCATCAGAACCTCATCTCACTGCTGCATAGCGACGATGATATCTCCACCATCATCAAACTGCGCGCGATCGCGCGCCACCAGCAGCTGCTGCGCATCGATTTTGAAACCTCGCCCAGTCACGAAGTCCTGCATGCGGCATTAGAGGATTTTCGAGCACAGATGCCAATGGCCGATGTCGTGATCCTATCCGATTACGGTAAGGGCGGTCTGACCCATATCGCCGAGATGATCAGTCTTGCAAGATCCGCGGGGAAATCCGTGTTGGTCGATCCCAAGGGGGAGGATTACGCCCGCTATCGCGGGGCGACAATGCTTACCCCGAATCGCAGTGAGTTTCGCGAAGTGGCGGGCAGATGGAAGACTGAAGAAGAGCTCACGATGAAGGCACAGAAGTTACGCTCAGAATTGCAGCTAGATGCGTTATTGATCACCAGAAGCGAGGACGGCATGAGCCTGTATCAAGCCAATGAAGTGCGGCATGAACCTACTCAAACGCGCGAGGTATTCGATGTCAGCGGCGCTGGAGATACCGTGATCGCTACGCTGGCGGTGATGTTGGCAAGCGGTGCTGCGCTGCCCGATGCGATGAACATCGCCAATCGTGCCGCCGGCATTGTCGTGGGTAAACTGGGTACGGCAGTAGTCAGCCGAGAGGAAATCGTTCAGGATATTGGGCGTTAGGATCTGAGAACGAGGAGAAATGAATATGTACTATATCATTACTGGAGCGGCTGGATTTATCGGTTCAAATCTGGTGAAGGCGCTCAACGAGCGCGGCGAGAACAATATAATCGCCGTGGACAATCTGAAACAGGCGGACAAGTTCAAGAATCTGGTGGACTGCGAGATAGCCGATTATCTCCACAAGGAAGATTTTCTGGAAAAACTGCAGGATGGATACTTCGACGGGCTGGTCAGTGCGGTGCTGCATCAGGGTGCATGCTCCGACACTATGGAGACTGATGGCCGCTACATGATGGATAACAACTACCAGTACACCCTGGAACTGTTGAATTATTGCCAGAATGAAGAGGTGCCGTTCCTGTACGCATCGTCCGCTTCGGTTTACGGCGGAGGCGGTGTATTCAAGGAAAGCCGCGAGTTCGAGTCGCCGCTGAACGTGTATGCCTATTCAAAATTCCTGTTCGATCAGATCGTGCGCCGGCGCTGGCACAAGCGCAGCGCACAGATCGTCGGTCTGCGTTACTTCAATGTGTATGGGCCGCGCGAGCAGCACAAAGGCCGCATGGCCTCGGTCGCCTACCATTTTTTCAATCAGTATCGTGCCGACGGAAAGGTAAAATTGTTCGAAGGTTGTGATGGCTACGCCAATGGTGGACAACTACGTGATTTCGTCTCTATCGAAGACGTGGTCAAAGTGAACATGTACTTCCTCGACAATCCGCATATATCTGGAATTTTCAACCTCGGCACCGGACACGCCCAAAGCTTTAACGATGTGGCGGTAGCGACTATAAACTCCCTGCGCAGTGCCGAGGGAAAACCTGCCTTGAGCATAGCCGAGCTGCAACAGAAAGGGTTGATCAGCTATATCCCTTTCCCCGATCAATTGCGCGGAAAGTATCAAAGTTACACCCAGGCCGATATCAGTGAATTGCGTAAATGCGGCTATAAAGAACCGTTCCTGAGCGTGGAACAAGGGGTGGCAAGATATGTGGATCATATGCTGAAAATAGCAGATTAGAACAAGACCGTATGTTAGATCTGGAATAAACGATGTACCCATCAATAGAAAATTTTGTAGGCAACACGCCACTGGTGCGGCTCAAGCGCATACCCGGCAAATCCAGCAATGTGCTGCTGGCCAAGCTGGAGGGCAATAATCCCGCCGGCTCGGTGAAGGATCGTCCCGCTTTATCCATGATAGTTCGCGCCGAACAGCGCGGCGATATCAAGCCGGGCGACACCTTGATCGAGGCGACCAGCGGAAATACCGGCATTGCACTGGCGATGGCTGCGGCAATGCGCGGGTACCGGATGATATTGGTGATGCCAGAAAGCCAGAGCGTGGAACGCCGCCAGACGATGAGCGCATTCGGTGCGGAGCTTGTGCTGACTGCGCAACAGGGCAGCATGGAATTGGCGCGCGACACGGCGGAAAAGATGCGCGACGAGGGCAAGGGCATCATCCTGGATCAGTTTGCCAACCCGGATAATCCGCTCTCGCATTACGAGGGCACTGCGCCGGAGATTTGGCGCGACACCCACGGCGAGCTCACCCACTTCATCAGCAGCATGGGTACCACTGGGACCCTCATGGGCTGCTCGCGCTTCTTCAAGGAGCAGAACCCCGACATTCAGATCATAGGCGTGCAACCGGAAGAAGGCGCGCAGATCCCCGGCATCCGAAAATGGCCGCATGCATATCTGCCGAAAATCTACAATGGAAAAAACGTCGACCGGCTGGAATATGTGAATCAGCCGGATGCCGAGGAAATGACGCGCCGGCTGGCGCGCGAAGAAGGGATTTTCTGCGGAATTTCTTCCGGTGGTGCGCTGAGTGTCGCATTGCGCATTTCGCAACAAGTCGAGAATGCGGTTATCGTATTCATCGTCTGTGATCGCGGTGACCGCTATCTTTCGACCGGGGTGTTCCCTTAGAACTCTGCTTGCGCAACCCTTGGTTTGGATAGTGCGGGATTCTGGGCAAAATAGCGTTTGATGCCGCTCAGGATCGCATTCGCGAGTTTCATCTGATAGTTCTCGTCATTCAAGCGACGCTCTTCGCTGGGGTTGCTGATGAAAGCGGTTTCGATCAGGATGGACGGAATATCAGGGGATTTCAGCACGGCGAATCCGGCCTGCTCCACCCGCCCGCGATGCAGGTCGTTGAAGTCTCCCAGTTCATTCAGTACATGATTGGCCAGTTTCATGCTGTCGTTGATAGAGGCAGTCTGTGAGAGATCGAGCAGGGTGCGCGCGAGATAAGGGTCATTCACTGCGATATTCACACCGCCGATCAAATCGGCCTCATTTTCCTTTTTGGCCAGCCAGCGTGCCGCAGTACTGGTCGCGCCGTGTTCGGAAAGCGCAAATACCGAAGAACCGCGCGCTTTTTGCTTGATGAATGCATCCGCGTGGATGGATATAAACAAATCCGCTTTCATTTTGCGAGCTTTGGCGACCCGCCCGATCAGCGGAATGAAATAATCACCATCACGGATCAATACACCCCGCATATTCGGGGTGTCATCAATCAGCATTTTCACTTTGCGTGCGATTGCCAATGTGACATTCTTTTCACGTGAACCATGTCTGCCGCGTGCTCCCGGGTCTTCGCCTCCGTGGCCTGCATCGATTGCGACGATCAGGGTGCGAGCGCGCATATCAGGCGGATTTGATAGCGGGGTTGATGGTGCATTGCCTTTGTCAATATTCTTCTGGGCCAACAGCCTGTCTTCGGAAGGTATCTTGTCGGCTGATTGTTCGGTCGTTGCGGATGTAGCAGAGGCTGCTGGAGAGCGGGACTCGATCTGTTCCAGCAAAGCTGTCAACGGGTCGATCGGATGTGCGGGATATACATCCAGCACAAGGCGATAGCCGTACTCGCTTACCGGCTTGAGAACGAACAGTTGCGGGTTGACTTCGCTCTTCAAATCCAGCACCAACCTTACCACACCGGGTTTGAAACGTCCGACGCGCATACTCTTGATATAGGGGTCGTTGTCGCTGATCTTGGAGGTCAATTCATTAAGTGTGTCGCTGAATTCAACATCTTCAAGGTCGATCACCAGCCGATCCGGATCGCTCAAGGTGAACATGTTGTGGCGAATGGCGTTCTTGGATTCAATCGTCAGTCGTGTGTAATCCTGGGCTGGCCAGATGCGTGCCGAACTGACAGCAACAGCGGCATAAACATGCGGTAACCAAAGCACCAGAATAAGGCTCGCTACAATGAAACGGGGGCCGCAACGGCGGTAATGATCCTGCGCAGACATAAACTGGCCGCAAAATGACTGCAAAGCTACACGATGTGAGTGCAACAGAACAATAAGCCTTACAAATGTTCTAAGCATTGCTTACCCATTTTCGTATTGGCATGAATTTCTGCATTGCGACCCCGTGGCAAAATTTCGAGATCAATTTCTACGTCGGCCCGGGGAATCTGGTTTTGAGCCTTCTCCGGCCACTCGATGAAAAATATATTGTGTCCATCGAACTCATCGCGGAATCCGGCTGATTCCCATTCATGCTCATTGTGCATGCGATACAGATCGAAGTGGCGTAAGTCTAACCCAGCGATATGGTATGGTTCAACCAGTGTATATGTGGGACTTTTTACGCGACCTGAATATCCAAGCGCATTCAGCATGCCGCGCACGAGGGTGGTCTTGCCGGCGCCCAGGTTGCCATGCAGATAAATCACCAAGCCGGGTTTTAATTGCGCGGCAAGTCGACGGGCCAGCGTCAAGGTCGCGTGTTCATCGGGAAGGTTTAGGTTGATTCGGCTATTATTTTGACTATGCAAAACAGGAATCCTCAACAGATCAATTACGTTGCACTCGCTGCTCAGATACGCGCATGGGCCTATGAACTTGGCTTTCAGGCCATGGGTATCAGCGATACCGATCTTTCTGCGGCGGAAAACGGTTTGCAGCAATGGCTTGCACAGGGCCTGCATGGCGAGCTTGATTATATGGCAAAACATGGCACCAAACGCAGCCGTCCGGCCGAGCTTTTACCAGGCACGCTGCGCGTGATCTCGCTGCGCATGAATTATTTTCCATCTGATGCGCGCGATGGCTGGCAGGTGCTGGCGGACGGCGAGCGCGCTTTCATCTCGCGCTATGCCTTGGGCCGCGATTATCACAAGGTGTTGCGTAGTCGCTTGTCGAAACTGGCCGATAAAATTCGTGAAGCAGTCGCGGAATTCAACGGGCGTGTGTTCACAGAC
>JBARHM010000208.1:0-4273 GCA_049799235.1 Gallionella sp. | reverse complement strand
CGCACACCCATCGCAAGGTGTGGCAGGTCATCGAGATTTCTGCCGATCCGCAAGACCCGAACAGGACGCCGCGCGTCTCGATCGAGCATGCGCAGCAGCAGATCGACGAATGGGGCCGCGACAACCCTTACGTCCTGGTCAACATCTTCGGCCAATTTCCGCCGTCGTCGATCAATGCGCTGATAGGCCCAGCCGAAGTCGAGGAATCGTTCAAGCGGTACTATCGCGATTACGAGATCGGCGATGCACCGAAGATTCTCGGCGTCGATGTGGCGCGCGAAGGCAATGACGCTTCGGTGATCTTCAAACGCCAAGGCATCCAGGCGTTCAAGATGCTAAAGCATCGCAATATCGACTCCACGCAAGGCGCCGGCATCGTCAACCGCGAATGGCTGGAGTTCGATGCCGATGCCTGCTTCGTCGACGGGACGGGCGGATTTGGTTCGGGCTGGATCGATCAGCTTATCCAGTTGGGCAAAGCGCCGATCGGCGTTCACTTTGCCTCGCAAGCGCATCAGCATGGCCGCTATTTCAACAAACGCGCCGAAATGGCCATGGAGGCCGTGACCTGGATCAAGCGCGGTGGCGCGCTGCCGGACTCGCGCGAATTGTTGCGGGCGTTGACCGAGACGACCTACACCTTCAAGGGCGACAAACTCATCATCGAGCCGAAAGAGATCGTCAAGGCCAAGCTCGGCTTCTCGCCCGATGAAATGGACGCCTTCATTCTGACGTTCGCCGAAGCCGTTACGCCGCGTAGCACCAATACGCGCACGCGACCCGCCAATCGCTCGGCCGTCAACGCCAATTATTCGCCTTACCGCATCGAGGATCGCAGCCATGAAATGGTTTAGCCGACTGTGCCTTGTTGCGGCGCTGGCGTTGTCCGGTTCTGTTGCGGCAAATGCCGTCAGCCAGGGGCCGCCGAATCCGGACTTGTTCGCCGCCTGCAATGCCTCCGCGCAATATGACGCTTCGACCAACGGGCGAACCGCGCTGGTCACGCATTCCGGCACATCGGCGGTTTATCCATGCGGTTTCGACATTCTCGGCGCCGCCGGCTCGGTGAATGTCCAACTGGTTTACGGCACCGGCACCAACTGCGGCACCAACACCGTCGCAATCACGCCGGCATTCCAGTTGACTTCGAGCGTCGGCGGTATCGTCGATCACCTTCCGGTTTATACCGGATTGCCCGTGGCGCCTTCCGGCAACGATGTCTGTCTGAGCACGAGCGCGGGCGTGGCCGTGCAGGCGATCTTCTATTACGCGCAATTCTGATGGTGAAAAACATCACCATCGCGGTCATTTGTTCTCTCGCGCTGATTGGATCGGCACGAGCCGCGAAAGTCTGGCTTCTCGGCAATGGCGGTGCCGGTACGCCGCTGGGCGTTTCCGGCGGCGGCGGTTCCGCTCCGACCGGCTGCACTGGCGCTGTCGATCTATCCGCTGGCTGCGCTCTACCAATGCTGCACGGGGTTCCCTGACATGAAAAAGTTGATAGCGGCCTTTATTCTCTTTGCTGGACTGTCTGGCACGGCGCTTGCTGCTAGTTCCAGCTTTCTCGGTACGTTGCCGACGACGGGCAACACTGCGGCTTTTGCGGGGTGGTGCGTTGGTGGCACCGGAGCAAACTGCGCGGGCGGTGTGTTCTGGCCGGGCACGGTGATTGCCAATTCATCTGGAACGGAATTATTTACGTCCGCCAATCTTGGTTTGGTCGATTCGCCGACAGGTTCGAACCTTTCCAATCTTCTCGCCGCTCCCGTTCCGTTTTATTCGGTAGCCTCCTACGGAACATCGCCGTGCGCCAGCTATACGGCAGGCAACAATCCGGTCTGCGGCAATCCCAAGGGCGCGCTATTTGAATCGATGGTTGACTGGGCTGGAACGACGCTAGGTGCGCCGTCGAACTATGGAACGTCTCCAGGCGCGGTGGAGGTCCCTGGCGTTAATGCCTTCGTAACGAACCCAGTCACATCGCAATTCAGTACAAACAATACGGCTACCACTCCACACATCTGCGGTTCATCTGCCCACTATCAGGCTTCGAGTAATTCCGATCTTACGGTCGTTCCGGTCAGCGGCAGCACGAATATTTATGTGTGCGACTATTCATTTGAATTTACCGGCGTTGGTGCGTTCTATTTCGAGAGCGCCACGACGGCTGCCTCAAGCGGATCGACGTGCAGCGGTTCGCTCACGCAGCTGGCGGACAATACCTGGACCGGTCAAGCGAGCAATCCGATAGGAAAATCTGGCGCGAATGCGTTTTATCGCGGGCTGAATACTGGCGCGCTCCACGGGCTTTGTATTCACACCACGGCGCTCTCCGGCACCACGCTCGACGTGACGGTGTATTATGACCAGTATTAAATCGCTGCTGCGCCTTGCGCTCGTCGCGGTTGGGCTGCTGTTTGTATCGACGGCGGCGGAGGCGGCTTGTCCGGTAACAAGTCCAGCAATTCACGGTGGTTCGGGCCACGCTTGTTACGCCGCGGCGGCCGGGGCTTGGAGTTCCACATCGACATGGGATGGCTGTACAGGCGGCTCTGGTATTGGTTGCACGGCATGCACGTGTGTCCCCGCTACTGGAGATGACATCGTATTTGACACGAACAGTCCGAACGGCAGTTATACTAGCGAAGCGATCAGTCTTAATAGCTTCGATGCTAGTGCTGTCACAGGCGCGCAAGCGATTACGATTTCCGCAGCCAGCGCAATCACAATAACGGGGCTTTATGCCAATTGGGGGGCAGTTGCCAATATAACGTGGTCAGGACCGCCGAATTTTACCTTCACCAATACATCGGGAACGGCCGTTACGATTACTGACGGTGGGACGCAGTTCGGTACATGGACTTTTACTGGTATCGGCGGGAACTTTGTCCCGCAAGACGCGCTTCTTACCACTAATGCTTCTGCGCCAGCTGTCACCTGTACTTCGGGAACGCTAGATTTCTCCGTTCATAACATCAATGCCAACATTGGCCAATTTATAATCGCTTCTGGCTGTACGTTCAACGGTGGAACTGGAACAATAACCGAGACTGCTCTAATCGGTAATGTTTTCAATACCAGTACGAGTGCCACGGTCAGCGCATCATCTACTGGCGTTACGATAGCCAACGCTTCTGCTACGGGTCCTCGTGCTTTTATTACAGGCAATAAAGCATGGGGTGCAGTCAATATTTCCGGGCCTGCCAGTGGGCCGTCATATTCGGTATATATCGGCTATACGGCAGCGCAGACATTCGCTTCACTCTCGATTGCGTGTCCCCTTTCTGTGGGGCTCTCACCCAATGAGACCCTGACTCTCACGACTGGCACTCCCGCATTTTCTGGTGTTTCATCTTCAACTCAGTGTCTATTTGAAAGCGCCGGAATAAATGGTGTTACTATTGCGGGTGCGCAGGCGGTCATCGCGGTCTCAGCGGCGACAAATCCAGCAATCAGTTGGGTTAATATGTACGGGATAAAATTTACATTTTCCGGCGGGGCAACTACGGTAAATGACACTAATGCTCTTGATTTTGGTACTAACAGCAACGTGACATTTACCGCACCGACCTACGGCAGCAGCGGCGCAACCGGCAAGATATTTCCTTAGCCCATGAAATCGCTAGTCCTAGCTCTGACGTTGCTATTCGCTATTACGCCAGCAGCGGCGTGGAATAAGCATGGATATATTCCGGGAAATGGTGCTGTTCTAATAGATTTGAACAATGGCGCCAACGGCCCGATGTTCATCAATTTGATGAAGCAGGGCGGCTGTGCGATAGTACCAGGAGAATTTAATGATCACGGATACCCCCTATCGACATTGAGCGCAGATGTAGGCTGTGCCCCGCTCTTGCCGCCAACAGTATATAATTACACCCCCACGCCAAATTTGGTTTTGAGATTTGATGGGCAAGGTGCGTTCCGAATATTTGTTCCCTACAGCATAATTTCCGATGTCGATGGCTGCGTGGCTTCCGGTGAACCCACTGGTACTAATCTATATTTCTTACAGGCAAGCCCTACAGGACATTGCTACGTCGTTCTGCAACTAACGACCACTCAAGGGGGCAGCCTGCTGTCGTATTTCCCGGCAAAGGTGAACGGAACGACCGTTACTTATAGTAATATGTCAGGACTGGCGTTTTATCTACAGTCCTATGAGTCGCAATATACCAATTGTCCAGATGTTATTTGTTTCGATCCAACTTATCTCGGCCTTTTCACTAACGCCGGAAGCGCAACACCTCTTGGTTCGACATCAATCCATCCT
>JBARHM010000207.1:0-12212 GCA_049799235.1 Gallionella sp. | reverse complement strand
ATATTGAGGATTTTGGATGAAGATCAATATCCATATCCCTTCACAGCAACTAGAGCTGTGCGACGACACGGGAAAGCTGCTGCGCAGCTATGCGGTGTCCACCTCCGCGAAAGGTGTGGGCGAGATTGCCGGAAGCTATTGCACGCCGCGCGGCAGACATATCGTTCGCGCCAAGATCGGCGCCGGTCTGCCGGAAAATGCTGTGCTGGTAAGGCGCCGCCCAACCGGTGAAATCTACACGCCTGAACTGGGCGCGCAATTCCCGGAACGCGACTGGATACTGACGCGCATCCTGTGGTTGTCCGGTTGCGAAAAGGGCTTTAACCGGCTGGGAGAAACGGATACGATGCGCCGCTATATCTACATACACGGTACGCCGGATTCGGTGCGGCTGGGCATACCCGGTTCGCATGGCTGTATCCGCATGCGCAACGCCGATCTGGTCGAGTTGTTCAATCTGGTACCTGCCGGTACGGAAGTCGATATCATAGAATGATTCTTCAGGGAGGACGATATGTCCAACTCTTTCACTGTTAGCATGATTCCTTGGCAAGATGGCGAGCCGCTGCTCAAATCGATCCGCGAGGCAGTGTTCATAAAAGAACAGGGTGTCCCGGCAGAATTGGAGTGGGATGGACTGGATGAGGGTTGTCGTCATGCTCTGGCGCTCAGCCATCAAGGGGATGCCATCGGTTGCGGGCGGATACTGGCCAATGGGCATATCGGACGCATCTCGGTATTGCCGCAATGGCGCAAGCAAAAGGTCGGCACCGCTATTATGGAAGCATTGCTCAACTACGCCCGCGCTCACGGCTACAAGCAGGTGGAGGTGGATGCACAGACTTACGCCGTGCCGTTCTACCGCAACTTCGATTTTGTCGAGGAGGGAAAGGTGTTCATGGATGCGGGCCTGCCGCATATCAAGATGCGGCTGAAGCTACTTCCCGGTTAGATAATCTTCCACGCTGAAATTTTTGACCGCTTCCGGTTGGGCCACAGTGAATCCGGTGATCACCATGCCGGTGGCGAATGCTTCGGCGAATATCAGGATCGGCGCTGGGATGAAGTAATGGTATTGAATCTCGGGCCAGGTATAGTGGCTGAGCGCAAGCATCATCAGCGTGGTGACCAGCATCATAGCCGCGGTGGCGAATGCCGCACAGGCAAATCCATTCAACAGCACGAACAGGAACAAGTTTTTCGGCAGGTGGCGTTGGCTGAAGCGCAGCAGCCATTCGCTGAACAACATCGGGATCGCCAGCATCAGCAATCCATTGATGCCCAGCGTGACAAGACTGATGCCTGAGTATATCCAGGTGCCTAGCATGACCCCGGTGAGGGCAATCAGCCCGATCGGCCAGCCGAACATGAGCAGGAACAGGGTTGCACCGATCAGGTGGAAGTTGAATCCGGGATGAATGCCCGCGTTGAGTTGCCAGAAAACAGGAGTACAGAACAACAGACCGATCAGCGCGTTGGTGCGTATGGTGTTGGCAAACATTTCACGCCATGGCGCGAGTTGCAGAGCACGCATCAGCACGACGAAAAACATCAGGTTGCACAGCCACAGCCAATCACTGTCGAAAAGAGACTCGGGCAGGTTCATGGCGATCTGTGTTGTTCGGATTGCATGCTTGTGTGAAATGCCGGAAAACGTGTTCTAAAGTGTTGTTCAAAGTGCTGGCGGTGTCAATCTTATTCTTGATGCTTTTGTTCTAACCCGGCGCACAAAGAGGACGAAACATTGATTCCGGGTGGATTGCTGGTCAGTTGGACGGAAGCGTATAGGGCAGCGACAAAAACTGCAGTTTTGCGCCCTGTGGCGACTTCCAGTGCACCGGCTGGGTTTCACGGCTGGAAGTCTGCAACACCGCCAGCACGTCGTAACCGCCGGACGGCGCAGCGGCAACGTTGGCAAGCATGCCGCTGGCTTGTCCTTCCATGTCGGGGCTGTACAGTTCATCACCCGGCTGTGGTGATTCGCTGGTGTCGATATGCGCCAGATACATGCGCCTCTTCAGTTTGCCCAGATACTGCGTGCGCGCCACGATCTCCTGGCCGGGATAACAACCCTTCTTGAAATTCACGCCATTGACCAGATCGAAATTCGCCATCTGCGCGACGAACTGTTCCTGGGTCTGCGGCAGAATGACCGGGGTGCCGGAACGGATGTTGAGCCAGTCCCAGCAGCCGCTGCCTACCGGCCGTGCCTTGGCGCTAAAATCAGCCCACAGCCTCTGCGCCCGCTGCGGCGTGGCATTGACCTGCCAGCGCGTGTCACTTGTTTTTATCACGCTGCCTGACTCATTGTTGACAACGCCGAGCGGCGATTGCGGCAGTTCGCCGAACCTAGCTCGCAAAATCTCCTGAGCATCAGGACCCGACAATCCCAGTGTAACGATCTCGTCGCGCGCGTCGCTGATCTTCACCTTGGCTCGCAGCACATACATGCCCAGTTTTTTTCGCATCTGCTCGCACAACACGCGCGGCAGTTGCAGCAGATAATCGTCGCCTTGGCGCCAGACCAGCAGCGTCGCCAGCATCCGGCCCTTGGGGCTGTTCAGGCTGCTGAGCTGCGCGCGCGTGCCGGAGACCTCGCGGATGTCGTTGCTCAGCAGGTTCTGCAGGAACGACTCCGCCTCATCTCCGGAGGCGCGCAGCGTGCCGAACTGGCCCAGGTCGCACAGCACCGTGCCGTCGCACGTGGCCAGTCGCTCGGCGGCAGCATCGCCGAAATGGCTGACGACACCATCTTGTAACTGAGCGCCTTGCGTTGTAAGGAAATTCTGCCAGTCCTGATTCATCATTTATGTCCGTTTGTTATAGTCGTGCAATCTTACCTCGAAGAGTATGGTTTCGGATAAACTCTTAAGTCATGAAACGCTATGCTTGTTGCCTGTTGCTTCTGCTGCTTGCCGCCTGCGACGGCGGGCTGTGGAACAATCCCTATCCGGCTTCAGACGCGGTCAAGTCCATCCTTTACACCGCATTCACCGAGCGGCCCAAGCATCTCGATCCCGCGCAGGCCTACAGCGAGAACGAGTATGAATTCCTCGCTCAGATCTACGCGCCCCCGCTGCAATACCATTATCTGAAGCGTCCATATGAACTGGTCCCACTGGCGGCGGAACAAATGCCGGCAGTGCGTTTTCTGGACCAGCATCACTATCCATTGCCGGACGATGCCCCGGCCGGGCGGATCGCATACAGCGTATATGAGATACACATCAAGCCGAACATGCGCTATCAGCCGCATCCGGCTTTCGTGCCGGAGAATATGCATCTTGCTGCCGGCGACCTCACACCGGTTTACTCGCTGCGCGATTTTTCCAGGACGGGTACACGCGTGGTCACAGCCGCGGACTATGCCTACCAGATCAAGCGTCTCGCAAACCCGCAGTTGCACCAGCCTATCTTCGGGGTGATGAGCGAATACATCGTCGGCCTGAAAGACTATGCCGCCATTCTGCAACAGGCGGTGCAGAAAGAGCCGGATGCATTCCTTGATTTGAACAGTTATCCGTTGTCCGGCGTGCAGGTGGTGGACGACACCACCTACCGCATCACGATACACGGGAAATATCCGCAGTTCGCATACTGGCTTGCGATGCCGTTCTTCGCGCCGATGCCACAGGAGGCCGAGCGGTTTTACGCGCAAGCCGGAATGCGTGAGCGCAACCTGACACTGGACTGGTGGCCGGTAGGCAGCGGGCCGTATTATCTTTCCGAGAATGATCCCAACCTGCGCATGGTGCTGAGCCGCAATCCATATTACGACAGCGAGACCTACCCGGGTGAAGGTGAGCCGGGCGATGGTCAGGCCGGCCTGCTGGCGGATGCGGGCCGGCTGCTGCCGCTGATCGACAAGGTGGTGTTCAGTCTGGAGAAAGAGACCATCCCGTACTGGAACAAATTCCTTCAGGGCTATTACGATTCCTCGGGCATCAGCTCGGACAGCTTCGATCAGGCGGTACAGGTCAGCGTGAGCGGGGAAGCTGCAGTGACCGATGCGATGAAGGCGCAGGGCATCACGCTGTCCACTTCTGTCGCCACCTCCACGATGTACACTGGTTTCAACTGGCTCGATCCGGTAGTGGGTGGGAATTCAGACAGGGCAACAAGGTTGCGCCAAGCGATCGCGATCGCTGTGGATTTCGAGGAATTCGTTTCGATCTTCGCCAATGGCCGCGGTATCCCGGCACAGTCTCCGATCCCTCCCGGTATATTCGGTTATCGCGAAGGCGAGGCCGGGATCAACCACTATGTGTATGACTGGGAGTCCGGTGTACCAAAACGCAAGTCTGTCGAAGAAGCCAAACGCCTGCTCGCGGAGGCTGGGTATCCGAACGGTTTGGATACGCAAACAGGCCAGCCGCTGGTGATCAACCTCGACACCACCGCGACCGGCGTGGGCAGCAAATCGCGCCTCGATTGGCTGCGCAAGCAGTTCGACAAGATCAACGTGCAACTGGTGTTGCGCAGCACCGACTACAACCGTTTTCAGGACAAGATCCGCAAGGGAGACACACAGATGTTTTACTGGGGCTGGAATGCAGATTATCCTGACCCGGAAAACTTCCTGTTCCTGCTGCATGGCGCGCAAGCCAAAGTGGGCAAGGGCGGCGAGAATGCGTCTAACTACAACAATCCGGAATATGACAGGCTGTTCGAGGAGATGAAGAACATGGAAAACAGTCCGGCGCGGCAGGCCATCATCGACCGGATGCTGGAGATCCTGCGCCGCGACTCGCCTTGGCTGTGGGGATACCACCCAAAGAACTACGTGTTGCAGCACGGCTGGCTGCACAACGTCAAATCCAACATCATGGCCAACAACAAACTCAAATACTGGCGTGTGGACGCCGGACAGCGCGATGCGCGACGCGGCGAGTGGAACCAGCCAGTACGCTGGCCATTGTGGGTAAGTGCTGCGGCGTTGCTGTTGTTCGGCGTGTGGATGCGGCGGATACTGAGACAGCGCGAGGATGCTAGATGATCGCTTACCTGATCCGCCGCGTCCTGTATGCCCTGCCTATCCTGATTGGGGTCAACCTGCTCACCTTTGCGCTGTTCTTCGTGGTGAACACGCCGGACGACATGGCGCGAATGCAACTCGGCATCAAGCGTGTGACGCCCGAGGCGATCCAGAATTGGAAGCAACAGCGCGGCTATGACAAACCGCTGATGCTGAATCGTGCCGCTGGCGGTACGGAGAAGATCACCGATACGATATTCTGGCAAAAGTCCGCCGGAATGTTCGTGCTCGATTTCGGCTATTCGGACGACGGACGCAACATTTCCCGCGAGATCACGACGCGCATGGGGCCGAGTCTAGCGATCGCACTGCCGACATTTATGGTCGGGCTGGTGGTATATGTCAGCTTTGCGTTGATGATGACATTGTTTCGCGCCACCGCGCTGGATTTTGCCGGGGTGGCGCTGTGCGTGTTGCTGATGTCGATCTCAGGCCTGTTTTACATCATCGGCGGGCAGTTCCTTGTGAGCAAACTTTGGCATCTGGTTCCGATTTCCGGCTATGCAGGGGGAGCCGACAGCTTCAAGTTCGTGGTGCTGCCGATCATGATCGGTATGGCCGGAGGCGTTGGCTCGAGCAGCCGCTGGTACCGCACGATTTTCCTCGACGAGATCGGCAAGGACTATGTGCGTACCGCCCGTGCCAAAGGCTTGTCCGAACTGCGCGTGCTGTTCCGCCATGTGTTGAAGAACGCGATGATCCCGATACTCACCGGCGTGGTGGTGGTGATACCGCTGCTGTTCCTGGGCAGCCTGCTCACCGAGTCGTTCTTCGGCATCCCCGGCTTGGGCAGCTACACGATAGATGCGATCAATGCCCAGGATTTCAGCGTGGTGCGCGCGATGGTATTCCTCGGTTCGCTGCTGTATATCATCGGATTGATCCTTACCGACATCTCCTACACGGTGGTTGACCCGAGGGTGCGCTTGTCATGAACTTCATGCCCGACATTCTGTGGAGCGATAGGCTGATATTCGTACTGCTAGCGGCGCTCGCAGTTGGCGCGTGGTATGTGCGCCGGCAAGAACATCTGCTGCTGCCATGGCGGCGCGTGGCGCGTAGCGCGACAGCGATGGTGTCGCTGCTGGTATTGTCGCTATTCCTGATTGTGGGTTTGCTGGATTCCCTGCATTATCGCGCCGCACTTCCGCAAAAGAACGGCGGTGAAACGATATATTCGCCTGAAGTGTTTAGCGTATTCGATAAACTGGTTACACCGCTGCGCTCGCATATCGAGAAAACCTATTCCGCGCCGTTCGCCGTCACGCTCTATGCCAAGGAGAGCACCGCCGACGCGAAGGGCAATGTCGTGCGCGATTATCCGCGCTTGCAATATGGTGGTGCACACCTCACCGATGCGGCGCAGCGCGATGGCGACGTGGCGCAAAGAGCGCTGATCGGTGCTGCCGCGGGATTGCTGGTCGGGCTGCTGATCGCCTTTGCAGCTAAGCATTGGTTGTCAGCGCGAACTTGGCCCGTGCGACCGCTGTTCATTGCTGCGCTCATCATCGCCGGCCTGATCGGCGCGCTCGCCAATCTTGCTGCCGCCTATCACGTACTCGGAACCGACAAGGTCGGGCAGGATGTGCTGTACCTGTCGCTGAAGAGCATCCGCACCGGCCTGATCATCGGCACCGTGACGACCCTGGTGACGCTGCCGCTTGCCTTGTTCCTCGGCATTGCGGCGGGATATTTGCGCGGCTGGGTGGACGATGTCATCCAGTATGTCTACACCGTGCTGAGTTCCATCCCGAGCGTGTTGCTGATAGCGGCCGCGGTGTTGATGATGCAGGTCACGATAGACACGCATCCAGAATGGTTCGATACTACCGCATCGCGCGCCGACCTGCGGCTGGTGTTCCTGTGCCTGATCCTGGGCGTGACCAGTTGGACCGGGCTGTGCCGTCTGTTGCGCGGCGAAACCCTGAAGCTGCGCGAGATGGAATATATCCAGGCAGCGCAGTCGTTCGGCGTATCAACTTTGCGCATCCTGACTCGCCACATCGTGCCGAACGTGATGCACATCATCCTGATCGCACTGGTGATGGATTTTTCGGCACTGGTGCTGGCAGAGGCGGTGTTGTCCTATGTCGGAGTCGGTGTCGATCCTTCGATGATCAGCTTCGGCACGATGATCAACGCGGCGCGGCTGGAGATGGGGCGCGAGCCGATGGTATGGTGGGCACTGGCCGCCGCCTTTGCTTTCATGCTGGTGCTGGTGCTGGCGGCGAACCTGTTCGCCGATGCGGTGCGAGATGCTTTTGACCCGCGTTTGAACCTGACCGGGTAACCACCTTACTCCGGAATTTCGAACTGCGGATTCCACACGACCTCCCATAAATGCTGGTCGGGATCCTGAAAGTAGCCCGCGTAACCGCCCCAGAAAGTGTCTTGTGCCAGCTTCACGATCACCGCGCCTGCGTTGCGGGCTTGCGCCATCATTGCATCCACTTCTGCTTTTGAAGATACGTTGTGCCCGAGCGTCATTTCGGTGGGACTGGGGCTGCATAAGGGAAGGCCAGTATCATGGGAAAGGCTGGTGCGTGGCCAGATCGCGAGCTTAACGCCGTCCTGCAAATCGAAGAATGCCACTGCGCCATGTTCAAATTCGGTGCCGAAGATCCCCTGTGTCGGAAGACCCAGCCCGTCCCGGTAAAACCTGAGCGCTCTCTCCAGGTCGTCAACCCCGATAGTGATAACAGTGATCCGTGGTTTCATGCTCGCGACCCGTGATGAACGGAAAATTAGGCGTTGCTTCTTTTTGCACCAACCTTGGCATCAAACTTCTCCTTGTTGATGACGAACCGTTCATGCCGTCCTCTGGAGATCCGGTCCACGCCATCGTGGGCTTCCACGGCAAACACAAGCTCCTTTCCCTCGACTGCGATCAGCTCGACTGTCGCCGTGACCTCAAGGCTGGGAGGTGTAGCGACTTCGTGGCTTACGTCGATGTGTGTTCCGACCATTTATTCACGAGGCCAGTCGATATGCGGGTTGATTGCCTTGATGCACGCCGATTCAAGGAAACCCACCAGGAAGCCGGTGGCAAAGACCTCCGGCATTGCCACGAACTCTTCCGCCTCGGGATACAGCGCCGGGACAGTTTTGATTGGCGGCACGATGAACTTGTGCTCATACCTGATGCCTGGTTTCAACGATTCCTTCATCTGGTTCCCCTCCTATATGCATCACATCTTAGTACAGCGGACAGGCAAGGCATAGTCCGGTTCGCCTGAGCGTAGCGTTGGGAAAACCGGTCCGAATCGAATCGGTTTACCCATGAAGGGAAATCCCCCGGCTATGCCGGTGGATTTCCCTTCATGGGTAAACTTTCCATTGACGTCCGTAACAATTACGCGTACAAGGCTTTCAGGTATCTGATTCAAAGTCTTTGCAGTACTGGTTTTCCATGTGCATTCTTCGATCCAGGAAGGCCGAAAAGTCAGCTTTGAAGTGACACAAGGCCCAAAGGGCAAGCAAGCTTCAAACATCCAGGCCGGTTGATCGGTTTTGAGTTGGCAAAAAAGCCCGGCACACAAGTGTCGGGCTTTTTGTTTGTCAGGAAGATAACTGCTACATATTTGGCATTATTTTAAATACGTTAGCAGAAACACCGAATTCAAATTCGTGCTGCCAACCGGGCGGAAAGGTAAAAGATATTTGGTCCATTTGCCTTGTAACTGAGTAATCAGGAAAACAAGTTTGCGACAATCAATCGAGCTTTCTCTGCCACCTCAACCAGACCGAGCGGTCTACCGGTTTGATCTCAAGCAGGGTTTCTTTGGACTCCACACGCAGTTGCGGAGATAATGAAGCGCGGTTGTCGTCAGCAGTCATATGCCAGCGGATGCTTGCCACCCAGTCCTTTACTTTTTCCATATTGATGTAGTCGGGCAAACTTGATGTTCCGCCGAACCTTACTCGTTCGGATGCTGTATCTGTGGTTCCGAAAAAACCAACCCTCGCGTTGAAACTCTTAGCGGGTTGCTGCACTGTGTAAGTGGGTTGTCGCTCTATGCGCTCTATGTCGGAGTATGCGAATTTGATAGATATCAGATCAAGACCTGGGGCAAATGGATCCGCCTCTGGCTGCGCAGCATGAGCGGCATGCATCTCAATAAACAAGCTACACAGAACACAACCCAAGCACAGGTGAAGCATTGCTGCTCGCACTTGAATGAAATAAGAATCAGAAGTGGCGGTGAACATGTTGCTCTCCTTATCCATCTATTCAAACGGCTTTAGGAGGCTGGCAGATCATGCACACGGAAGAGTTCCCATGTCGCAGTCCCGCTGCCATAGTTTCCCTTAGGCCGGTGACTTTGCGCCCTTACCTTTCAATAAGTTTGCCAAGTGGGTGCAGAATATTCGAATGCAGCGATCTAGTCAAAACCTGGAGGAGCAAACGGTTGATTTCTCGGATGAACGGTAATTGGCGATCAAACCGCATATTTCGAAAGGCCCAACCCAACCGGTCAGCCTTAGTTATATTATACCAATTAATTCAATAAGTAGCAAACTAGCCCTTGTCTGACCCCTTTGGTAAAGTATTAAGCAAAAGTTGCTTAGCTCGCCTCCCAGAGCTTTGCTGCGCCTGGGAAACTCTCCACCTCGGATTTAGCTCTTTTTTTCAATGAATTCAATTTTGTAGCCGTCTGGGTCGGATATGAAGGCAATGATAGTCTTGCCATGCTTCATGGGTCCTGCCTCTCTGGCCACTAAACCGCCTTTTTGCCTGACCAGTTCACATGCCTTATATGCGTTATCGACCTCAATCGCTATATGTCCGTAACCTGAACCCAAGTCATATTTTTCAACTCCCCAGTTGTATGTGAGCTCTATGACAGCACCGTCTTTTTCGTCCTGGTAACCGATAAATGCTAGCGTGAACTTTCCATCCGGATATTCGTTGCGATGCAGCAATTTCATTTCCAGCACTTCCGTATAAAAAGCAATCGATCGGTCCAAATTCCCTACTCTGAGCATGGTGTGAAGAATACGCATAAATCACTCCTTTCGCATTTCCAGTTCTTCCCAGCGCGACATTGCCTCCAATACCTCAGCCTCAATCTCTTCACTGCGGCTTTGGAGCTGTTTGACACGCTGTGCCTCTTGCCGATAGATAGCTCCATCGGCAAGATGCACAGCAATTTCACTTTGTTCTCGTTCAAGGGCTTCTATGCGCTTAGGCAATTCCTCAAGTTCCCGCATTTCCTTGTAACCGAGCTTGCTGGGAGGCTTTGTTTTTTTGACTGATGCTTCTGCCGGGCGAGGCGGATTGGGAATGGTGGGTTTGTTGTCTGCAACAGTAGCCTGATATTTTTTTACTCTCACCCAATCTTCATAGCCTCCGACGTATTCGATCAGCTTGCTGTGACCCTCGAACGCGATCACTTGCGTCACGACATTATCGAGAAAAGCACGGTCATGGCTTACCAGGAATAATGTTCCTTCATATTGCGCCAGCAATTCCTCAAGCAACTCCAGCGTCTCGATATCAAGGTCGTTGGTCGGCTCGTCCAGCACCAGCACATTGGCTGGCTGGGTGAACAAGCGTGCCAGCAACAAGCGATTGCGCTCGCCACCGGAACAACTCCTGACCGGCGAACGGGCGCGCTCCGGAGGGAACAGGAAATCGCCGAGATAGCTGATGACGTGCTTCTTCTGCCCGCCAATCTCTACGAAGTCAGATCCTTGGCTGATGGTGTCGGCGAGGGTAGCTTCATCATCCAGTTGAGCGCGCAACTGGTCAAAATAAGCCACTGAAATCTTCGTGCCCAGTTTCACCTTCCCGCTGTCCGGTTGCAAGTCGCCGAGGATGATCTTGAGCAGCGTGCTCTTGCCCGCACCGTTCGGGCCGAGCAGGCCGATCTTGTCGCCGCGCTGGATGCGGCAGGAAAAATCATCGATGATCTTGCGCTCGCCATACGACTTGCTGACATGGCCAAGCTCCGCAACCAGCTTGCCGGAACGCTCACCGGTATCCACGCTCATCTCGACCTTGCCGAGTTTTTCGCGACGCGCAGCACGGTCGCGGCGCAATTGCTCCAGACGCAATACGCGGCCTTCGTTCCGAGTGCGGCGTGCCTTGATGCCCTGGCGGATCCACACTTCTTCCTGTGCCAGCACTTTGTCGAACTTGGCATTCACCGCCGCCTCATCACTCAACATGCGCTCCTTGATTGCCTGATAAGCGGAAAAATTCCCATGAAAGCTTGTCAATTTGCCGCGATCCAGTTCGACGATACGCGTCGCGACGTTATCCAGGAAACGCCGGTCGTGGGTGACGAACAATACTGAGCCGATAAAATTTTTCAACAGTCCTTCCAGCCATTCGATGGAGGCAAAATCCAGATGATTGGTCGGCTCGTCAAGGATCAGCACATCCGGCTCTGCCACCAGCGCCTGCGCCAATGCGACGCGTTTGCGCTGCCCGCCGGGCATGTCGCCAATGCGTTTGTCAGGGTCCAAATCCAGCTTGGATATCACGGTCTCGATGCGCGCCTGCACCGACCAGCCGTCCTGCGCCTCCAGTTTTGTCTGCAACTGCTGCATCTCTTCCAGCAGTTTGTCGAAGTCCGCGTCCGGTTCGGAGAGTTGATGGGATACATGGTGATAATCATGCAGCAGCTTTTGCAGCTTGCCCAAGCCTTTCGCCACGGAATCGAACACCGTGTCATCGGCATCCAGCACCGGCTCCTGGCTTACGTAACAGACCCGCGCCGTGGGCTGGCGCCACACCAGACCATCGTCGAGGTCCGCCTCCGGCACGTTACTGCGAAGCAGCCGATTGCGGGAGGAGGCGGAAGGCGGCATTCCCGCCCCGGAGACTTCGTCACGCCGTGTCTTGCCGCCACCCTGCCCCGCCAGCACGCGCATCATGCTGGACTTGCCGCCGCCGTTGCGCCCGATCAGGCCGACGCGCTCGCCCTCGTCGAGCTGGAAATCTGCATGATCAAGCAAGGCAACGTGCCCGAATGCAAGGCACGCCTTGTCTAAAGTGATGAATGGCATGACGCAATACTACTTCTTGGGCAGCGAGGACTGATAGAGGAAAGAAAAACCCACCACCCAGAATGCCATGACCCAGTAGCCAAATGCATTGGTAAAACCGTCCAGCACCAACAATACATCACGGTTTTCAATCAGGGGATGGGTGAACTGGAAAATGATAAAC
>JBARHM010000206.1:0-2315 GCA_049799235.1 Gallionella sp. | reverse complement strand
GGGGTAGGGTGGGGGTAGAAATTTAAGTATGGATGCAGTCAGCAGTTTGTACTCCCATCCCAGTTGCCCCCTCGCTTTGCACTCCCCCTCTGATATGGGGAAGGAGTGGAATCCAGCCGCCTTGAGGTGGCTCACGGTTTTATTGGCGCCTTTGAGGCGCTCACCCAATAAGCCTCCGGCTTTGCCGGAGGTTATTTAACTCAGTCATTCCAATCGGGATAATTCGGGATAGCCACGGTATCGTTATCGTACACACCCTCATCCGCTTGAGTGTGGCACTTGTCACAATAGCTCAGCGACTTGACGCCCTTGTTGCCCTTGATCATCTTCTCGGGAATATCATGGTGCTTGCGTTCGATATAGCGCAGTCCGGTGATCCGGAGCGGCACAGGGCCTTCGGCCGTGGCTGCCGCGATCTTGCGTGAGCGCTTGTACCAGGATTTGTCTGCCGCGTTCTCCACGGCGTAATCATGGATGGCTCGCAGCGTATCCTGGTCCATCTCGGCGTTGTCGCCAAAGTGATCGCGCATCGCTTCCGCATTGAGCAGCTTGTCCCAGGACCTTGCCGGCAGCAGCCCCGGCTGGTAGGCAAAGTGACATTCCCCGCATTCTTCCAGATACTGTTTGTCAGTGACCGGCTTCACTTCCTTGGTACGACCAAAGTCCAGCAGCCATCCCATAAAACTTTCCTCTGCCATGGCACCATTGCCGTGCACCAACAGTGCGCCAGCCAGCAACGCCAGAACTCTTGATTTATTTCGCATCATCGCATCCAGTTACCAGGTCAGTTTGATCGCCACAGCCATGGCTACGCCGCCCAGTTCCGCGTAACCTGCATGGCTGGTCGGCACTGAGGAATTCGCGGATTTGTTGACTGCAAACAGCATCAACAGTGCACCTGCGGTGGCCAGCATTACGTGCTGGTTGTCCGGGTCAGAAAATCCATCCTCAAGATGAAAGTCATCCCAGTGGTACAGCAGGCCTGTCGCCAGCGTGGCGGCGGCCAGTACGGCGGATGTGCGAGCCAGCGTCGTGTGAGTGGTACCCGACGTCTGCCGTGGCTGTGAACCAACCGCGCAGTTGCTTTCACATTCATCATCAGGCGCTGATAGCGCCGTCAATCCTACAGCCAAGACCGTTCCAAGCCCTAGATACTGGTGAACCTTGCTGCCGGTGAACAGGGGTGGTTTGAATTCTGCTGCCGAAGCCGCAGATACTTCGGCCTGGTCCTTGGCAACAGCATCCTCGTTCAGTGCCAGCAGGTAGGGGCGTGGAGTGATGAATCGGGAGTAATTGTTATAACTGCTGGCCGCAGCAGGCGATCCAGGATTGGGCGCGGGTTCTTCCGCATGTGCCGTGCTTGCAAGTGCCGCGATGCAGATGCCGGCGGTGAAAATATTGAGCTTCATTTTGTGTTTCATTCCTTGTCCCCGGGACTGACTGCTCATGCTTGATACTTCCTGATGGTTGTCCAGCGTATGTTCACCGGATCATTTATGGATGGTGAGCAGGTAAGCGAGAAAGTCACCCTTTTCCTGCGGCGTGCAGACACGATCCAGCACATCGTTGCAATTGCGCTTGAACCATTTCTCGATCTTTTTCATGTCGGTGAATCGCTCGGCATTGCCAGATGGTGCGAGCGGCTTGATGGGCTTTTCGGTTTTGGCATGTTTACCCTGTGCAGCGGGATTGTCGGTATGACAAGTAGAGCAGCTCCAGTCACTGCCATGCTTGTTCTTGTAGAAGGTTTCACCGCGTGCGGCAGAGAATCCCTGAAATCCGGGCGTGCCCGATGCACTGTCTTTGATCGCCGCCAGCACCCCTTCGGGCGTTTCCGCAAATGCCGATTGAGCCCACAGTCCGGAGACCGCAGTCAACAGCAAACATGATGCAACCAGCAAACGTACCATCCTTGACTCCACCCGAAATTCGACTGGGGTTGAGCGGTCAACAGGACAATAGTTCATTCAAGAAAAGAATTTTAGGAGTACGACACGAACTGATAAATAGAACCGGCGATACCTGAAGTCGAGCTGCCGGTAGGAAGATCAGAATGCAAGGGGAATTATCAGGAACGGATGATCCGTGAAAAAAGCAAAGCGCATTGCCGGAAACCGGGATTCGCAGCTTTCAACCAAGCCTGCACCGATCAACGAGTAAGACTTAGTGTGTTTGTACCGTTAGAGGCTTCACATGCGATTAAACTAATACAGTGTCCGGTAAATTTGCCCCCATTCACTATGGCATTCAATATATCATTTCCACCGGATATATCGCTTCTTTCAATAGCGACACTGATCAAATAGTAGAAACCC
>JBARHM010000205.1:0-3308 GCA_049799235.1 Gallionella sp. | reverse complement strand
CCACAGCGGATTACATGGGCATGCTGGCAACGGTGATGAATTCGATGGCGCTGCAGGATGCGATGACCCACGCGGGACTGGATTCACGCGTCCAGTCCGCATTGAACCTTGAGCAGGTCGCAGAACCTTTCATCCGCGGCAAGGCCCTGCGTTATCTGGAAGATGGCAAGATAGTGATCTTTGCAGCGGGTATCGGGAGTCCGTTCTTTACTACTGACACTGCTGCCGCGTTGCGAGGTGTGGAAATGTCTGCCGAAGTGGTGATCAAGGCGACCAAGGTGGATGGTGTTTACACCGCCGACCCGAAGAAGGATCCCAAAGCGACCCGCTACCAAAGCCTCAGCTTTGACGAGGCGATCAGCAAGAACCTCAAGGTGATGGATTCAACTGCCTTGACGCTGTGCCGAGATCAGAAGTTGCCAATCATCGTTTTCAGTATTTTCAAACCCGGCGCGCTGAAGCGTGTGGTGTTGGGCGAAGGTGAAGGAACGCTGGTGCGCGTTGACTGATTCAGGAGAAAGACTGTGATTGCTGACATCAAGAAAATCACTGAGCAAAAAATGCAAAAGTCGCTGGATGCTTTGAAGGCAGACCTGGGCAAGGTTCGCACCGGACGCGCCCATACCGGTCTGCTTG
The DNA here is from genome assembly GCA_049799235.1 of Gallionella sp. Taxonomy (GTDB): domain Bacteria; phylum Pseudomonadota; class Gammaproteobacteria; order Burkholderiales; family Gallionellaceae; genus Gallionella. The sequence continues at coordinate 2,672 of JBARHM010000205.1, read as the reverse complement.
ATCATGTGACGGTGGAATACTACGGCAATCCGACGCTGATCAATCAGGTGGCGAATGTCACGCTGATCGATGCTCGTACCATTGGGGTCCAGCCTTGGGAAAAGAACATGGTCGGGGCGGTGGAGCGCGCGATACGCGATTCGGACCTGGGACTGAATCCGGCCACAAGCGGAGACATGATACGTGTGCCGATGCCGATGCTGACCGAAGAACGCCGCCGCGATCTGATCAAAGTGATCAAAGCCGAGGGCGAAACTGCCAAAATAGCAGTGCGGAATATCCGCCGCGATGCCAATAACATTCTGAAGGAAGCACTGAAAAGCAAAGAGATCGCTGAAGACGTGGAGCGCCGTACACAAGATGAGATCCAGAAGCTGACCGATCGCTTTGTCGCCGAGATCGACAAGGCGCTGGCGGCCAAAGAAGCAGATCTGATGGCGGTATAGCGTGGCGCGCAAAACTGCTACGTTCGGCATAACTGTGTTGCTCAAGGATTCAAAATGCGGGATCGTGAATCGATAAACTTACGTGTATACCGCATCTGCGACACGTTACTGATTAAACCACTAGCCATTCGACTAGGCGAGCTAACTACACTCGCCAAGTCGCTGCTTATGGCGAAGCCAGCAGTTTGCGGGAGCAGATGCAGGCCGCTCTTCCCGCACCGGGATGCTTCGCAACACCGTGTCAGAGCGGCTACTTTTTTATCCTTTCGCGCCTTGTTCTGCCTTCGCTCGCTACGTTTTTCCCTGCCACGATAGTGGCCTTCTGAAATGTCGCCTTCTCTACCGCCCAGTTCCACCCGCGTCATTCCCGATACCGCCTGTGTTCCGCGACATATCGCCATCATCATGGATGGCAACGGGCGCTGGGCAAAGCAGCGTTTCATGCCTAGGGTGGCCGGGCATCAGCGCGGGGTGGAAGCGTTGCGCGAAGTGGTTAAGGCCTGCCGGGAGCTTGGAGTGGAGTATCTGACGGTGTTCGCATTCAGCAGCGAAAACTGGCGCCGCCCTGCTGACGAGGTTTCTTTCCTGATGTCTCTGTTCCTGAGAATGCTGGAGCGAGAAGTTGCCAGGCTGCACGAAAACAACATCCGCCTGAAGATCATCGGCGATCGCAGCCGCTTCGACGACAAGCTCATGCAGACCATGCGGGAAGCCGAGCAGCTCACCGAGAACAATAACGCGCTGACGCTGACCATCGCGGCGAATTACGGCGGTCGCTGGGATGTGATGCAGGCGATGAAAGCCATGCTCAGGGATCATCCTCAACTCGTGCAGACTTTCACCGAGGAAGATTTGCAGCCCTACCTATCGATGAGCGACGCGCCCGAACCGGATCTGTTCATACGCACCGGCGGCGAACAGCGCATCAGCAACTTCATGCTATGGCAATTGGCCTATACCGAACTCTATTTCACCGATATTCTTTGGCCGGCGTTCGGCCGCAAGGAACTGGATGCGGCGATCGCCTCGTATCAACAGCGCGAGCGGCGTTTTGGCCGGACCAGCGAGCAGTTGGAAGTGCAGCAGACGATCAGGAGCGGAAATGCTTAAGTCCCGGGTGATCACAGCGCTCATTTTGCTGGCGGTATTTTTGCTGTCGCTGTTTGCCTTGCCTGTTGCCGGATGGGTTGCACTGGTGATATTGCTTGTATTGCAGGGAACTTCGGAATGGGCGAGACTGGCCAAGCTCAGCGGCGGGAAGGCGAACCTGTTCTGGTGGTTGACACTGCTGATGATGCTGGGCCTGGTGTGGTTCGATGCCCATCATTCATACGGGCAGCAGATAGTGACGCATTTGGTGGTTTATGCGGTGTCAGCCCTGCTCTGGGTGATCATCGTGCCAACCTGGCTGATAGCAGGCTGGAAGGTTGAACAACCGTTGCTGATGGTGTTGACCGGTTGGGCCGTTCTGATACCAACCGGTCTGGCTATGCTCGATCTGCGTGTCATCAGCCCGTGGCTATTGTTGTTCATGATGGCCCTGGTCTGGGTCGCGGATATCTCGGCCTATTTCGCCGGGCGCAGATTCGGCAGGACCAAGCTCGCTCCCAGCATCAGTCCGGGCAAGACCTGGGAAGGTGTGGCGGGTGCGATGCTTGGGGTGTCGGTTTATGTGTTGCTGGTGTGGTACAACATCAATTTAGAATATCGCGGAGTGTTGCCCTACCTGTTGCTGGCTTCCTGGTGGTGGGTGGGATTGGCGGTGATCGGCGATTTGTTCGAGTCGGCCATCAAACGCCAGGCCGGGGCAAAGGACAGCGGTGCGCTGTTGCCGGGGCACGGCGGGTTGCTGGATCGCATCGATGCTTTGACATCGACATTGCCGCTTGCAGCGCTGGTAATCCTGATGCAACAGATATAATAAGCAGCCATGCAGCGAATTACCATATTAGGTTCTACCGGCAGTATCGGCACCAGCACGCTGGACGTGGTGGCGCGCCACCCCGACAGATTCCGGGTCTTTGCATTGACGGCGAACCGTCAGGACGATCTGTTGTTCCGGCAATGTCATCAATTCAAGCCGAAATATGCGGTGCTGCTCGATGAACGGGCTGCGAAGCAATTGCGTCAGCGGGTGCGCGAGGCGGGCTTAAGCACCGAAATTTTGAGTGGTGTGGCTGCGCTTGAACAGGTGGCCGTATTGCCGGAAGTGGATGCAGTGATGGC
>JBARHM010000204.1:0-8828 GCA_049799235.1 Gallionella sp. | reverse complement strand
CATCGATACCAGCAGCAAGGCCAGCGCACCGTTCGCAACCAGATCCTTGCCGACCTGTGGCCCGACGAATTCGACCCGGCGCATGTCCACACTGGCATCCTGCTTGCGCAGGGTTTCGAGTACTTGTTCGCTCAATTTTGCACCTGCTAGATTCTGCTTGAGCGGCACCTGGATCAGCACATCCCGGCTGGACCCGAAATTCTGCACCTGCGCATCCGGCAAACCCATCGCGGCAAGTTGCTCGCGCACTTTGGGCAGATCGGCTGACTGCCCGTAATGCACTTCCAGCACTGTGCCGCCGGTAAAATCGACGCCAAAATTCAAACCCTTGGTGGCAAGAAAAAATACCGCAAACAGGAACGTCACCAGTGAAATGGCAGTGGTGTAACGTCCATAACTCATGAACGGGATGTCATTTTTGATCTTGAAGAATTCCATGTTTTCTATTCCTAAGCCTAACGTGCATGAAAAGCCATGCACGTTTCCCTCTCCTCAATCTTCTCCCGCAAGCGGGCGAGGAAGCAAACGTCTCGCTACGCGAGCCTCCCTTAGCCTATGGCCACTTTAGCGAGTCGCGCCTTGCGCCCGTAAATCAGATTCACCATCGCCCGCGACACCAGAACCGCACTGAACATCGAGGTCACGATACCGAGACACAACACCACCGCGAATCCCTTGATCGGACCTGATCCGAACATGAAAAGCGCGATCCCTGCGATCAGCGTGGTCACGTTGGAGTCGATGATCGTGCCCAATGCCCGGTCATATCCGGCATTGATTGCAGCCTGAGGAGTGACCCCGTTGCGCAACTCCTCGCGGATGCGCTCGTTGATCAGCACGTTCGCATCGATCGCCATACCCAGCGTCAGCGCGATACCGGCCATGCCCGGCAAGGTAAGCGTGGCCTGCATCATGGACAACAGCGCCACCAGCAGCAGCAGATTCGCCCCAAGTGCCAGCACCGAGATCGTTCCGAACATCAGGTAGTAAACGATCATGAACAAGGCGACCAAGATGAAACCGATTTTGGTGGAATTGAACCCGCGGGTGATATTGTCTGCGCCAAGGCTGGGCCCGACGGTGCGTTCCTCTATGATCTCCATGGGTGCCGCCAGCGCGCCGGCGCGCAGCAGCAATGCGGTATTTTGCGCCTCGACCGTGTCCATCTGGCCGCTGATTTGCACACGGCCGCCACCGATCTCCTCGCGTATCACCGGCGCGGTGATGATCTCGCCCTTGCCCTTTTCGAACAGGATGATCGCCATGCGCTTGCCGACGTTTTCGCGCGTTGCTTCCTTGAAGAGTCTTGCGCCGACACCATCCAGATTGATGTGTACCGCCGGCTCATTGGTACGATTATCGAATCCTGGCTGTGCATCGTTGATACGCTCGCCGGTCAGTATCACTTGTTTCTTGACCAGCAGTTCGCCTCCAGAACGGTCCTTGAACAACTCGGTGCCAAAGGGTGGTGCCGTACCAGGGACGGCCACACTCGTGTCATCCACCATGCGCACTTCAAGCGTCGCGGTTCGTCCCAGAATATCCTTGGCGCGCGCCGTGTCCTGAACACCCGGCAGTTGAACCACAACTCGATCAGCACCCTGCTGCTGGATCACCGGTTCGGCCACGCCCAGTTCATTGACGCGATTACGCAGGGTGACAAGATTCTGCTGTATGGCTGAATCCTGGATCCGCTTTTCTGCTTCCGGCTTTAAGGCAATGCGCAGCTTGTATTCTCCGCTCTCGTCGATATCATTGATCGCGTAGTCGGTAAAGCGCTGCTTGATCTCGGCTTCGCCGGCGCTGCGCGCCTCGGCATCCCTGAACTTGACCATCAGCACCTTCCCGTCGCGGCTGACTCCGGAATATGGAATGTTCTTCTCTCGCATCGCATTGCGTATATCGCCGGTTGCCGCCTCCAGCGCCTTGTTCAGAGCGGCATTCATATCCACCTGCATCAGGAAATGCACTCCCCCGCGCAAGTCCAGGCCCAGGTACATCGGCAGCGCATTGAGCTTGCTCAGCCAGTGAGGTGAACGGGACAGCAGATTGAGCGCGGCCACATAGTCTTCCCCCAGCTGGTTTTGCAACACATCCTTGGCCTTAAGTTGCATGTCGGTATCGGCAAAACGCGCTTTGACACTGTTGCCGTCAAGTTCGATCAGTTCCGGATCGAGGCTGGCTGTCTTCAGGATATTCCCCACGCGCCCGAGCAATGCGGCATCCGCTTTCAGGCTGGCACGCAACGGAGATACCTGCACAGCCGGTGATTCACCGTAGAAATTCGGCAAGGTGTAAATCAAGCCAGCCAGCAATATGGCCAGGATCAGCAGATACTTCCACAAAGGATATTGATTCATAACAACCTCTTGATTAATGTCCTTGATGAGGGAACCCGGGTCACCGGATATGTGATTTCAGTTCGCGGCGCAGACCACTTTCTGGCCCCAGACCTCAGCATTTCATCTGATGGACTTGATCGTGCCCTTGGGCAGCACACTTTGGATCGCGCTCTTTTGTACTGTCACCACCAGATTCTCGGCGATCTCGACCCCTACATATTGCTCATAAACCTTGTTGACGCTCCCCACTTCCCCGCCTGCCGTCACCACCTCGTCACCGCGTTGCAGCGCTTCGATCATGGTTTTATGCTCCTTGGCACGCTTGCTTTGCGGGCGCAGCACCAGAAAATAGAACACCGCGACCAGCGCAATCAGCGGCAGAAAGTCCATGATTCCGCCACCCGTTGCGGCTGCGGCACCTTCAGCATAAGCATTACTGATAAACATTAGCTCTTCTCCAGGAAGTTACAAAAGGCGGGCATTCTAACACGAAGCCGCGTGTACTCACTCATGCCCGCTTCTCTGCAAGTTGAAGCCCGTGACAAAATCGGCAAACCTGTCGGCTTCGATCGCCGCGCGTATCTCGCCCATCAGCTGCTGGTAATAGAACAGATTGTGTATGGTATTCAGCCGCGCGCCGAGGATCTCGCCGACACGATGCAGGTGATGCAGATAGGCGCGGGTGAAGTTGCGGCAGGTGTAACAGTCGCACTGCTGGTCCAGCGGTCGCATATCCATCCGGTATTGCGCATTCTTGATCTTGATATCGCCGTGGCGGGTGAACAGCATGCCGTTGCGCGCGTTGCGCGTTGGCATCACGCAATCGAACATGTCTATGCCTTGCGCCACTGCCGCCACGATGTCTTCCGGCGTACCCACACCCATCAGGTAGCGCGGCTCGTCCTGCGGTAACTGCGGGGCAGTGTATGCAAGGATGCGCAGCATGTCTTCCTTCGGTTCTCCCACCGACAGCCCGCCGATCGCGTAACCGTCAAAACCGATATCGACCAGCCCGGACAGCGACTCATCGCGCAGATTCCTGAACATCCCGCCCTGCACGATACCAAACAGCGCATTGGGATTTTCGCCATGAGCAGCTTTGGAACGCGCCGCCCAGCGCAGCGACAAACGCATTGAATCTGCCGCTTCGCGTTCGTCCGCAGGATAGGGAGTGCATTCATCGAACACCATCACGATATCGGAATTCAGCACTCTCTGGATGCGCATGGACTCCTCCGGCGTAAGGAACATTTTGTCGCCATTCACCGGCGACTGGAACTTCACCCCCTGCTCGGTGATCTTGCGCATCTCACCCAGGCTGAACACCTGAAACCCGCCGGAATCGGTGAGTATCGGGCCATCCCAGCCCATGAAACGATGCAGTCCGCCATGTGCCGCGATCACTTCCAGCCCCGGCCTCAGCCAAAGATGAAAGGTGTTGCCCAACACGATCTGTGCGCCGATCTCCTTCAATTCCAGGGGCGACATCGCCTTTACAGTGCCATAGGTTCCCACCGGCATGAACACCGGGGTTTCGACCGTACCATGGGCAAGTTGCAATGTGCCGCGACGGGCGAGGCCGTCGGATTTATGCAAAGTAAATTTCATGATTTTCTTTCGATCAGCATCGCATCGCCATAACTGAAGAAGCGATACTTCTTTTCAACTGCATGACGATAAGCGGCAAGCATCTCGTCCATGCCGCCGAAAGCGCATACCAGCATCAGCAGCGTCGATCTGGGCAAATGAAAATTGGTCAGCAATACATCCACCACCCTGAAGCGATATCCCGGCACGATGAAGATGTTGGTCTCGCTCTCTCCCGCAGCCAATTCACCAACCGCGGCTGAACTCTCAAGCGCGCGCAAACTGGTCGTGCCGACTGCCACCACTCGCCCGCCCGCTGCGCGCGCCGCGGCGATTGCAGCCACGGTCGATTGAGGGATCTCGTAGTGCTCACTATGCATGGCATGCTCGTGTATCCGTTCTGCGCGCACCGGCTTGAAGGTGCCTGCACCTACATGTAGCGTGACATAAGCAATCTTCACCCCCTTGTCGCACAATGCCTGCAGCATTGCTTCATCGAAATGCAGCCCGGCGGTAGGCGCTGCCACCGCGCCGGCTTCCCGGGCAAACACGGTCTGATAGCGTTGCTCATCGCGGGTATCGGGGGTGTGCGTAATATACGGCGGCAGCGGCAATTGCCCGTACTGTTCCAGCAAGGTGTACACACTTTTGTCGTGGTCAAAGCGCAGCCGATAGAATTCCCCCTGCCGGGCCTGCACCACAACCTTCAAGTCACCTGCCAGATGCAATACGCTTCCAGGCTTGGGCGCATGGCTGGAACGCACTTGCGCCAGCACTTCATGTTCATCCAGCACACGCTCGACCAATACCTCGACTTTGCCGCCCGATTCCCTGCTGCCATGCAAACGCGCCTTGATGACACGGGTGTCATTCAACACCAGCACATCACCAGCCCGCAACAGCTGCGGCAAATCGGCGAAGCGGCGATCTTCCAGTACGCCGTCATGCGCATGAAGCAAGCGGCTGCCGCCTCGCTGCTCGGAAGGATGCTGCGCGATCAACCGCTCGGGCAAGTCAAAGTCAAATTCGTCGGTACGCATGAACACAGAAAATATACGATGGCGGAATTGTAGTCGAAGTGAGTGGAGTCAGATTTAAAGCGCAGCAAGTCGTATGTATCGCTTCAACCCAAGTTCCAAACCAGAAATTTGCTGAAAACTGCAGCCCTACACTCTGACCATCCAGCAAAGGTGCGAGCCGCTCACTTGTAATTACGCAGCTGATAGTAATACGCTGCCATCAGCAGCGCGAAACTCCAGAACACCACAAAGGAGGGAGCATCAGTCAGATAAAAACTCACACCAATCCCAACCAGCACCAACTGTACCAGACTCAGTATCAGCACCGTGCGCCTGACAGATAGCCCGGCGTGCTCCAGCACATGATGAATATGCGTGCGGTCGGCCGCGAACGGTGATAGCTTGCGCTTCATCCGCCGCGCCATCACGACCAGAGTGTCGATCAAGGGGATGCCAAACAGCCACAACACCAAAGCCGGCTCTGCCGACACGCTACCCTGCGTAAGCTGCGCCATGAACCAGCCCAGCACCAGTCCCAGCCACATGCTCCCGGCATCGCCCATGAATACCCATGCGCGTTTGACGAAAAGACGCGAGTTCAACAGCAGAAAGCCGACCAGCGCGCCAAGCAACGCCCATGTCAACGGCAACAGTTCTGCAGCCCCCGCAACATAAAAAATCGTCGCCACACCCAGCGTGGTGATCAAAGCCATCTTGCCCGCCATGCCGTCCGCCCCGTCGATCATGTTTATCGCATTGATCCCTCCAACGAAGGCAACCACGCTGAACGGAATGGCAAACATACCCAGCGGGATATCGATTCCCAATCCACCCCCCAGATGGGTAACCGTCCCTCCTGCGCCGACGATCACCACCGACACCAGGAATACCTGGATCATCATGCGCAATGAGACCGACAGTCCATGATTGTCGTCCAATACACCAAGCACCACCAGCACGGCGGCACATCCAAGCAATATCGCTACATTTCCATGCAGTGCATCACCGACAAGCAATGCCGCCAGAACCGCGATAAACATCGCCAAACCACCCACCATTGGGGTCGGGTGCTCATGCTGCTTATGCCCGCCGGGAAAATCGAGGATGCCAAGATGATGCGCCAACCTGTGCATCAATAAAATCAACGCCACACAACTCGAGAACGAAATAATAAAAACCTGCAAGCCAAACCTCTTGATTTATTGTCCACCAGAAATTATCTTTTCGATAACTCTCAGATAGCGATTAATAACGATTTTTTCGTCGAATTCACGCTCCATTTTCCTCCGACCTTCCATACCCATCCGCACGCGTTCTTCAGGGGTCGACTCTATCATGCGTAACAGCTTATCAGCCAAATCGCCTGCATCGCCCGTACGACAACATAAACCACTGATCCCCTCATCCATTGCATCGCGACACCCGACCGCATCGGTCGTAACAATCGGTCTTCCGATGGCCGCAGCCTCCAACAAAGAGCGAGGCACACCCTCGCGATAGGAAGGCAATACCACACAATCGGCGGCGGCCATATACGGCTTCACATCATCAGCGACGCCGAGATACTCGACCACGCCCTCCCCAACCCAATCGTTCATCTGGGCACTGGTAACCGCGGTCGGATTTTTCACATCCAGAAAGCCTAGCAGATGAAACCTGGTCGTCGGATATTTTCGTCGAACAATACGCGCCGCTTCGACAAACTCCCCCACCCCCTTATCCCACAAAATGCGCGCGGCCAGTAAAAAGTGAAAAGGTCGATTTTCCATTGGCGGAATCGGTGCATAACGAAAAATACTGAGATCAACACCGGACCCCGGCAACCGGCTCACTTTGCCTTCCGCAACCAGTCCCTGTTGCACTAACATCCGCAAGTCTTCATTATTCTGAAAAAACACATGGCGCGAACGCGACAGCGCCGCCTTATAAAGCTGTCGCACCAAACGGGTAAGCCAGTTATCGCGATTGAACACCACCCCCAACCCTGCGATATTATTCACCATCGGAATACTCAACACGTGGGCAGCCAGCGAACCATAGATATTCGGCTTGACGGTATAGCCCAGGAACACATCTGGTCTCTCTCGACGCAGCAATTTCAAGAATCGAAAGAACAGCAACAAATCGCGCCCCGGATGAGTACCCTTGTTGTCCATCGGCAAAGCAACAAAGCGGCAACCCAACTCAGCCAAGCGCGCGGCATACTGATCTGTCGGCGCAACTGCCACCACCTCATATCCCTCGGCAACCAAAGCGCGAATCAACCCGGCGCGGAAATTGACCAAATTCCAAGCCGTGTTTAGAGCGATCACCACCTTTCCTTTGCGCAAAGGTGCGTTGTTCATTGCTTCTCCAGCCAAGCCTGAAACATCAACACATTCCACAAATTTGCCATCCAATTACGTTGACCGCTCAAATGCTCAGCCCACATTTGCCGAATCGGTGCAGTATGAAAATATCCCTCGCGCCGCAAGCGCGCCTCATTCAATAAACTTTCCGCCCAATCACTCAACGGCCCACGCAGCCAATCGTGCAACGGAACGCCGAAACCCATCTTGGGGCGATCAATCAGTTCGCGAGGAACGTGGCGGTAAAGCACCTGGCGCAATGGCCACTTGGTTTGTCCATCGCGCAGTTTGTATTCCAGCGGCAAGCTCCAGGCAAATTCGACTACCCGGTGATCCAGAAGCGGTACCCGGCTTTCCAGCGACACGCCCATCCCCGCACGATCCACCTTGACCAGAATGTCATCCGGCAAGTAGCTGATCGTATCCAGTGCCATCATGCGTTCAACCGCACTTAGCCCGCCCAACTCCGGGCGCAATCCAGTTAAATGGGTAGGAGGCTCCTGCCCGCCAATCACCCAATCCGCCGGATTGCGAAGATGCGACACCATGCCCAGATACAACTCATCCGCCGTGCGGCTGGACAGCACACCCGCCCCCTTGTGCAATTTGTCACCCAGTGCGGCATAACGCCCCGAACCAGGAATAATACCGGCCAAACTATCCCATGCAGTGGGCGACAAAACGGTAATACCCTTTGCCACCAAGGCACGCAATGGAGCAGGTACGAGCGCCAATTTTCTCCACAAATTTTCCGTAATCTGGTAGCGGTTATATCCGCAAAACAACTCATCCCCTGCATCGCCCGACAGCGACACCGTGACATGCTGTTTAGCCAATTGGCTCACCAAAAAAGTGGGTATCTGCGATGAATCCGCAAACGGCTCGCAATACAAGCCGGGCAAACGCGGGATCACCTCCATCGCCTGCTGCGGTGACACATACAACTCGGTATGCTCCGTACCCAAGTGAGTCGCCACGGCCTTCGCGTGAACTGCCTCGTTGTATCCTTCTTCGTTGAAACCGATGGTGAATGTTTTGATCGGACACGAAGACTGGGCCTGCATCAACGCGACTACAGTGGAGGAATCGATGCCCCCCGACAAAAATGCGCCCAACGGCACATCGGCCATCATTTGCTGGCGCACCGCGTCTTTGGCCAACACTTCCAGCGTGTCCACCGCTTCGTCAGCCGTGCCCGCAAATGGCTTGGCCACGCCAGCGCGTGCCACTGCAACCACATCCCAATATTTCGAAATCCTGGGTTCAGGCTGCGCCAATGAAACAGACAACAAACACCCCGGCTCCAGCTTGGCTATGCCTTGGTAAATAGAATACGGCGCGGGGATGTAGTTGCGCCGCAAAAGCAAGCAAAGTGCGCCACGGTCAATATCTGCCGCAAAAGCAGGATGCGCCTTGAGTGCCTTAAGCTCCGAGCCAAACAAAAACACCCGCTCATTACCACTGCCCTGCCAGCCGTAATACAGAGGCTTCTCGCCCATGCGGTCGCGTGCCAAGGTCAGAGTATGTGTTTG
>JBARHM010000203.1:0-2682 GCA_049799235.1 Gallionella sp. | reverse complement strand
CTGGTTGGCCTGCCTGGCGTTCTCGGCGTTCTGCCTGACCGTCGAGGTCAGTTCTTCCATGCTCGAGGCGGTCTCTTGCAGGCTCGATGCTTGTTCCTCGGTGCGTTGCGACAGGTCGCTGTTTCCCTGTGCGATCTCCTGAGAAGCGGTGGTGATGGAGTCGGTGTTGCTGCGCACGTCTGCGACCAGTTCGGCCAGTCGGTTTATCATGCCTTTCAAGGAGGCCAGCAAGCTGGCCGTGTCACCGGATCGAGTCTGCACCTGAACCGTGAGATCGCCTTCCGCCACTTGGCGCACAACGCCTGCGGCATAGTCCGGCTCGCCGCCGATCTGACGTATGATGATGCGGGTGATCATGAACATGAGGCTGCCTATGATCAATACACTAAGAATAATCTTGCCGACCGTCGAGAAAACAGCATTCTTGCGAATTTCTTTGTTGACCTCGGCCAGTGAAAATTCCATGTGTACCGCCCCGAGCACATTGCCATCTTCTACACCGACGTGGCACCCCCCTGCAGAACCGCAGTCTTTGCGGGCAACATAGGCTGCCCACACCTGTAGTTTGTCGCCGTCAATAATGAACAGTGGTTTGCCGCTATCCAGCACCTGGCGATCCATCTGGCCGCTCGGCAGTTCCTGCGGATCGGTTTCGATGGGGCGTTGCAGTTCCTGGATATTTTTCTCGGCACTGGCAATATCTCTTTGCGCTGCGGAAATTTCAGATTCAAAATCCTTGCGCTCGTATGCATCTTTTGTCGTTTTCAGCTTCGCGTTCAGTTCCTCGACCTTCTTGCGGGAGTCGGCGATTATCTTCTGCTCGCGTGGAATAGCCTTTTTTTCCCGCACGCCTTGGAACAGTTCGTTAACCTTCTCCCCACGAATCACCCGAACTTTTTCAAGTCCAGGTATTTCCTTGCCCATCGACTTGAACATCCCGAAGCGGGCATCCATTTTTTCCTCTTTCATCAGGGTGTTCAGGGACACGCGCACGGTTTCAGCGAGCAATACCGACCAACGCTCGACTTCATGGATAGCCGTATCTCGCGAAGATTTGACCGAATACAATATATCCACGGTCAGAAACACGATCAGGATCGTGCCTATCACAACAGCCAGCTTGGTGTTGAGTTTGCCAAAACGTCCCAGCATAAGTTAAATCCCCTTTATACGGTGCAGCATGATCGGAAAATTACTCTATACGCATTATTAATCGTGGTTTCCTTCGAGCGGATTGATCTGATGAAAGGATTCGGTTCCCGTCTTTAGCCGCTGTTTCAAATCGAAAGCATATTTCGGGTCGACACTTGGCTTGAATGGGCTGTCGGTGTTGTGACATTTCTCGCACACATTGTCTCCCTTGGATGCATAAGTTTGCCCCACTGCCCTGGTTTCGGCACTCTTGAAATCCAGCATTTTTTGCTTGTGGATTTCACGGTAGCCGCTGGCTGGGCCGTGGCACGCCTCGCATCCCACCCCGGCCAAATCGGGAGTCGAATTTATATCGACGAATCCACCCTCTTTTTTGTAGCCGGTGGTGTGGCACTTCAAGCACTTCTCATCCTTGCTGTAGTCCTTGTCTGGATCCAGCCCCGCCTTGTGCTTGGGCCCCGACTTCTTGCCGACTACGAGTAATTCCATCGTCTTGCCGTGGGCACTGCGCTGCCAGTCCTGCGTCTCGGCCTTGTGACAGCCCGCGCAGGACTTGGAGCCGAGGTAGTGCGGCTCGGCTGAGGCAGTTCCGGCCAGCAGAGCACACAAACCCAGTACCGCAACCCAAACAGTATTCATCATCATGGTGTGCTTCATTTACTATCCTCCTGTGTATTATCAAATTCTTTCTGGTCAGTATGGAAAATTACTAAAACTTGTAATTATAAGTAGCGCCAATAAAAGTCACGTACTGATTCGGGTCCATGCTGACGGTCGTGTTGTCGGAATAGGCAAACGGCACTCCGTTGTTTTCCCAAGTCCATTCGTTCAAATTCGTTCGTTGGTGTATCAGGTCCACACGGATGTCGGCGTATTTCTCCAGCGCATACTTGCCAAACAGCTTCAACGTGATCTGGCGGAATATGACATCCGGCAGTCCTCCCGACGCTGCCAATAGTGCCCCGTTGGCCAAATTTGCTGCGCTTGCTGTGCCGGTGCCCGCATCCTGTTGCTGAGTATAACGATTGATGTCGTTCAGATACGACAGATCCCCGCCCACCTCGAATCGGCCGGTCGGTTTGCCCATAACACCGAGGCCCACAGTGTCGTTTCGATCCCGCAACGAGGCAATATAGCCCCAGTTCCCGTGAGCTACATGAATCATCTGATCGCTCTGGGACGCATAGCCAGTCAGCTTCCAGATATCAGACAGCGCATAGCTTGCGTCGATGCTGTACAGGGTTACAGAGGTGTCTTGTAAGCCCTTGGTAGTCGGGGCGCTATAACTATCCTTTCCGTCTTCAACCACGAACTGCAGCGATATCTGTTCGGTCGGTGCCCAGTCTGCCGACAATTTCACCTTGTCGCGGTTGCGATCCATGAAAAATAGCGGGAAGGCACCGGTTCGACTATAGATGGCGGCATCCGAAACTGCCGTCACTCCCGTAGCCGGGAGTGCATTGGGTTTCAACCAGTCCGATCCGTCACGCTTGCTGCTCACATAACTAATGGCGCCGCTGAGCGTGTCGA
>JBARHM010000202.1:0-10090 GCA_049799235.1 Gallionella sp. | reverse complement strand
GCGACACTCAACAAAGGATCATCAAGGATCATCTGGTGCAATTCCAGGAAGGCATCGAACTCGGCTGCGGCGTAGGTCGGACGATTGCTGCGCAGGCTGGAAAACTCGTTGCGCGTTGCAAGCAGGGCGGCATCGAAGCGCGCGATCTCTTCATCAAGGAATTGCTTGGGCAGCACGTAATGCGCAACTTCCATTGAAGTATGCGAAATCAGATGCGCATGTCCGATGGCAATGCCGCTGGTAACCGCTATGCCGTGCAGAGTAAAGCTCATTCTCCTTCTCCGAAGTAATCGTTGATCAAATTCAATAACGCTTGTATCGCCTCGGCCTCATCTTCACCATTGGTCTCTATGGATATCGTCGTGCCTTTGGATGCGGCCAGCATCATCACGCCCATGATGCTTTTGGCATTCACGCGGCGATTGTTGCGCGACATCATTACCTCGCATTTAAAACTCGATGCAAGCTGTGTAAGCTTGGCAGAAGCACGTGCATGGAGGCCGAGTTTGTTTCTGATCAGCACATCTTGTTGCTGCATACTAGTTATCAGGATTGACGTAAGTGATGCATCCACGGCCGCCTTCTACAGCGACCTTGGCCAGTTCCGGCAGCGTCGTGGCTGGATAACATGCTACGCGCAGCAGCATGGGCAGATTCACTCCCGCTACGCCCATCACACGCTCGGCACGGCACAATTGCCGTGCGATGTTGCTTGGCGTGGCGCCGTATACATCCGACAGAATCAGAACCCCGCTCCCCGTGTCGAGTTCCTTGATGAGTTCCTGGCCTTCAACAGATTTCAGCTCCAGATCATCTCCCGCCGAAACCGACAAAGCCTTGATGTTGAGCGGCACTTCACCCAGCACATGCCTGACGCAATCCAGGAAGCTGTCGCCCAAGCCCTCATGTGTGACTAACAGTATCCCGACCAAAGTTAATCCCCTCAAATTATGCCGATGCCATAAGCCAGCAACAGCACCCCGCACAGCAATATCATCCAGCCATAGCCGGTAAACCAGCGCAGCACTTTAACCCTGTCCATATCAGCCTGATTCTCCCTGGCGACGATCTTGCCGATTTTGCGCAATGCATTGATTGCCACAGCGCGGCGCACTTTCTGCTCCACGATGTCTTGTTCTGGACCGTGCCTGGGTTCGGGATGGTTCACGGTTCGACCTGCGGGCGCAAATTCTTGTCAGTGAATTCTAGCCGTTTCTGCAACTCAGATGTGAGATGCACGTTGCCCTGTCCATCCACCAGCATGGCTTCTGACACATTCATCTGCGAGGCGGCATTTCTCCAGCCCCGCACGCCCGCGATGAACAATGGCTTGGAAGACACGTCGGACAGCACGCCAGCGCCGCGCGTCATAACCAGCGACTTGGCGGGCGTTGTTTGCTCCTCTAGTTTAATGGCTAGTGGTTTTATCAGTACCGTAACCGACTGAACACCCTGCACCGGATAGCCACTGTTAGGGTCGATCAGATGGCAGAAGCGCATATTACCCACCATGAAATAGCGCTGATAATCACCCGAAGTGCCGATAGCCTCCCCGTCCTGCAGTTCCAGTGTCGCCAGTGCACCGGGCTTGCGCGGATGCTGTATGCCAACCCGCCACGCACGTTTGCCGTGCCGGCCCAGGGCCAGCACGTTGCCCCCTATATTGATCAGTGCGTTGTGTATGCCGTGCTTGCGCATCAGTTCGGCGGCACGATCGAGTGCGTAGCCTTTCGCGTATCCGCCCAGATCCATCTGTACGAATTTATTTTTGCTCCGCGCCTTGCCATCAACGATCGCAATGTCACTCATCTGTGGATTGGCCGTTACCCATTGCGCGATTTGCTTTTCGTCCGGTTGCACGGACTTGAATTCATCAGCGTGAAATCCCCACAACTGCACCAACCCGCCGATGGCCGGATTGAACAATCCTTGCGACTGTTGCGAAAGATCCGTCGCATCCTGCAAAATTGCTGCAAGTTCCGCGGAAATTGCAGCGCTGTCTTTTCTGGCGAACGCCGCATTCAAATCATTGAGTTCGCTCGGTTGCCAGGCGTGCAGCATGTTGTGCAACCGCTGAAACTCCTGCATTACCTCGCTCACTGCTTTTCTGGCAGTTTGCTCCGATTCGCCGTACACGCTGACTTCAACCAGCGTGCCAAACACATAACCCTGCTCCTGATAGAGAGGTTCCCTGCCTTCACAAGCGACAAGCAGCAACATGGATACAGCAACAAAAATACGGGGCAGACTGTTCATCTACGAATTACCGGCTGCCTCGATTTCCAGCGCCGCGGCCATTAAGGCCAATCGCGCCACCACACCGTAAGCATAAAAACGATTGGGTGTTTCGTCCGGACCACGATCGGGATTCGGCAACGTGCAATGTGTCTCAAACGCAAGCGGCATAAAATGCATTCCCGGAGCGTTGAGATTTTCATCCACTCCCCGCGTGGTGTGCACGCGATAAAAGCCGCCAACCACGTAGTGATCGATCATGTAAACAACCGGCTCTGCCACCGCATCGTTGATTTGCTCGAAACTGTATACGCCTTCCTGTACCAGCACATCAGAGACTTCCAGGCCTTCCTTGACCACAGCCATCTTGTTGCGTTGCTTGCGATTCAGTCCGGTGATCTCGCTGGCGTCCTTTACCGTCATGATGCCCATGCCATAGGTACCCGCATCAGCCTTGACGATGACGAAAGGATCGTTCTTCACGCCGTACTCGGCATATTTCTCCCGCATCTTTTGCAGGATGATGTCAACTTGGGCGGCCAGACATTCCTCGCCGACACGCGTATGGAAATTGATCTGGTTGCAGGTGGCAAAATACGGGTTGATCAGCCACGGATCGATATCAAGCAACCGGGCGAACTCGCCTGCCACCCGGTCGTATGCGGCAAAATGCTGCGACTTGCGCCGTGTATACCAACCCGCCGAAAGTGGCGGGTAAATTTCCTGCTCAAGACTTTTCAGGATTTCCGGCACGCCGGAGGACAAATCATTGTTCAGCAACACCACGCAAGGATCGAAGTTCTCCAGCCCGATGCGATTACCCTTTCGCACCAGCGGCTCAAGAACCAGCGCTCCACCGCCGGGTAAATCGATAGTCGTGGCTTGCTTGATCTCCGGCAGCAAGCTGCCGATCCGTACACGCATGCCCGCCTGTTTGAGTATGGCCTCGATCTTGGCGACGTTTTCCAGGTAAAACATGTTGCGCGTGTGATTCTCGGGTATAAGCAGCACCCCGCGCGCCTCGGGGCAGATCTTTTCCACAGCACTCTGCATGGCCAGCACGCATAGCGGCAGGAAGTCCGGATTGAGATTATTGAAACCGCCGGGAAACAGATTGGTGTCGACGGGTGCAAGCTTGAAGCCGCTGTTGCGCAAATCCACCGAGGCATAAAACGGTGCCGCATGCTCCAGCCATTGGGTGCGGAACCAATGCTCGATGGTCGGCATGGCATCCAGGAAACGCCGTTCAAGATCCAGCAGAGGACCGGTCAGTGCGGTGGTGAGGTGGGGGACCATATTCTCTGTGCATGAATTCAGTCGGCACATTCTAGCCGATAGCCCGGTTTACCGGAGGAACACTCTGGAGTTTCCTGTCAAATGTCCCGGGGTTTCACGCCTGGACGGTATTTCCTGCGGAATTGAAATCATGTTCCGGAACCTTCAAGTTTCAGCCATTACATGCTTCCCGCCGCAAACATTACATGCAGATTCGTGCAAACCCCCATTTTCGGTCTGAAAATTGTATTAGACTTGGCAAGGTTCCCGGATTTACAGGGTCACAACACCAGGAGGCAAACATGAATTTATTCGGCAACGTTCTCATGGCAATTTTCCTGTTGCTATCACAAGCGCACGCCGAATCTCTGCCGCTTGAGGCGCGACATCAAGCATCCGGACTGAACACGCTGTTCAACGGCGATCAATTGGCATTTTCAGAATATGTTGAGCGCAGCCGGGCCATGATCGCCAAGACGCATGCCGGGGTCGACGGCCCGAATTCGAAGCGGATTATCGACGGAAATGCCCCGTTCGAGCTGAAGCCGGCGGCAAGTTGCCCGGCAGGAAATCAAAAAGCTTACCGCCGCGGCGTGCTGCTCACGCACGGCTTGACCGACTCTCCCTATTTCATGCGCGGCTTGGCCGCGTTCTTTCAGGAAAATTGCTTTCGGGTGATGGCCATATTGTTACCCGGCCATGGAACGCGGCCCGGTGACTTGCTCGATGTAAGCTGGCAGGAGTGGACCAAGGCCGAAGCATATGGCACTGATCAGCTCGCCGCCGAGGTTGATGAGGTTTATTTGGCGGGATTTTCAACCGGCGGAGCGCTGAGTGTTTACCAAAGTCTCCGCGACAAACGGGTCCGCGGCCTGTTCCTGTTTTCTCCGGCATTGAAGGTAACATCCCTGGGAGCGGTGGCTAATATACACAAAATCTATAGCTGGGCTTTCCCCTCTGCGAAGTGGCTCGACATCAAGCCCGATAGAGATATCTACAAGTATGAATCTTTCCCGAAAAATGCCGGGGCGCAGATCTATACGCTGACGAGAGAGATCCATGCGCAGTTGCAGGATCAGGGAGTCAGCATACCGGTCTTTGCTGCGGCCAGCCAGGATGACACAACCGTTTTCACATCGGCAACGCTGGAATTCATGGCCCGCACTGGCAATCCATTGAGCAAGCTGGTTCTTTACACGACTGATACTGGCAACGTTCCGGAGGATATTCCGTCCATGAAACTGGAAATGGTAAACAGCGTTATTCCTGAACAGAAAATATTAAGTTCTGCTCATACGGCAATATTGGTTTCCCCCGATGATGAACACTATGGCGCCGCAGGAAATTACTCCAATTGCATCCATTATTTCCCGGACGAAATGGAAAAGTATGACGTGTGCAACAACGATCCCAGGGAAGATTTGCAAGGAGAGTTAACCGAAAAAAATCTCGAGGCCGGCATATTGCGACGCTTGATGTACAACCCGAATTTTGTGACGCTAAAACTTTCCATGAAAAAGTTCATTGATGGCCTGCCATGACAGGGTGCCATTCAGGCTGGCAGCCCAATGAAAATCCAGGGTGATTTTGCCGTTCAACTCGAAAGAAATATTTAGCGTTGTCATTGTGAACCAACTCCACAGACCGGCAGGCAAGGTGCTGCATGGTAGAATGCGCGCCCTAAAATTTTTATCCCAAGGCTGTTCATGTTATCTACCGCCAATATCACCATGCAGTTTGGCGCCAAGCCGCTATTCGAAAATGTCTCCATCAAATTCGGCGACGGCAACCGGTACGGCCTGATCGGGGCGAACGGCTGCGGCAAATCCACTTTCATGAAGATCCTAGGCGGCGATCTGGAGCCGTCTTCCGGCAATGTGATGCTGGACAAACACGAGCGTCTCGGCAAGCTCAGCCAGGACCAGTTCGCTTACGAGGATATGCGCGTGCTGGACGTGGTGATGATGGGCCATGCCGAAATGTGGGAGGCGATGTCAGAGCGCGATGCGATCTATGCCAATCCCGACGCCTCGGAAGAAGACTATATGCACGCCGCCGACCTGGAGGCGCAGTTCGCAGAATACGACGGCTACACCTCCGAGCCGCGCGCCGGTGAATTGCTGCTCGGCGTGGGTATCGCGATCGAATTGCACCAGGGGCCGATGCGCGAGGTCGCGCCAGGTTTCAAGTTGCGCGTACTGCTTGCCCAGGCATTGTTTTCCAATCCCGACATCCTGCTGCTGGACGAACCGACCAACAACCTGGATATCAATACCATCCGCTGGCTGGAAGACATACTGAATGCGCGCAATTCGACCATGGTGATCATCTCGCATGATCGGCACTTTTTGAACAGCGTGTGCACCCACATGGCCGACCTGGATTACGGCAAAGTTACCGTTTACCCCGGCAATTACGACGACTACATGCTCGCTTCTACGCAGGCGCGAGAGCAGCAGGCTGCGGACAACGCCAAAGCGAAAGAAAAAGTCGCCGAACTCAAGGCCTTCGTGGCGCGCTTCTCGGCGAATGCTTCCAAGGCCAGGCAGGCCACCTCGCGCGCGCGCCAGATCGACAAGATCAAGATCGAGGACATCAAACCGTCCAGCCGGCAGTACCCGTTCATCCGATTCGAATATGACGAGCGCGACAAGCTGCACCGCGTCGCTGTGGAAGTGCAGAAGATGGCCAAGGGATTTGACAAAGTACTTTTTTCCAACGTGAACTTCCGTCTCGATGCCGGCGAAAAAGTCGCGATCATCGGCCCGAACGGCATCGGCAAGACCACGCTGCTGCGCTGCCTGGCAGGCGACCTCGCTCCCGACACCGGCACGATCAAATGGACGGAGAAGGCCAAGCTGGGTTATTACGCGCAGGACCACGCCGCTGACTTCGCCGAGGATGCGTCGATGATGGACTGGATGACCGGATGGCGCGGCCCGAGCGATGATGACCAGGTCGTGCGCGGCACGCTGGGCCGCTTGCTGTTCTCCGGCGACGATGTGAAGAAAAAAGTGAAAGTGCTGTCCGGCGGCGAGAAAGGGCGCATGCTGTTCGGCAAGCTGATGCTGCAAAAGCCCAACGTGCTGCTGATGGACGAGCCGACCAACCACATGGACATGGAATCCATCGAGTCGCTAAATACCGCGCTCGACCTGTACAAAGGCACCTTGGTATTCGTCAGCCACGACCGCGAATTCGTTTCCTCATTGGCGACGCGCATCATCGAGATCTCCGTCAAAGGGGTGACCGACTATCATGGCAATTATGAGGAATATCTGCGCGATCAGGGGATGGCGCTGTAATCAACCCAGATAAAAACCTACTGTAGGAGCGAGCTTGCTCGCGAAAAACTTCGCCAGCAAGCTGGCTCCTACGATAGGGAAAGCTTCTAATGGACAATCCGGGACCAATTCAATTTCCGTTTGAGCTGCGTTTGCAGCTTATTAGGAGTAGGGTGGGCGCAGCATGTCAGGAGTAATCGGCGTTTTCGATTCCGGTGTCGGCGGACTTTCCGTGTTGCATCACATTCACCGGCTATTTCCGAACGAACGCCTGATCTATGTCGCTGATTCCGGCCACGTGCCCTACGGCGGCAAGCCCGCCCGCTACATCGAGCAACGCTCGCATACGCTCACCCGCTTTCTCATTTCTCAAGGCGCAGATGCCATCGTCATCGCCTGCAACACCGCGACTGCTGCTGCGGTTGCCAGCCTGCGCAGTCAGTTCAGCATCCCCATCGTGGGCATGGAACCAGCCGTCAAACCGGCCGTTGCGGCTACCAGGAGCGGGGTGGTGGGCGTGCTTGCGACGGTCGGCACACTGGAAAGCGCGCGCTTCGCCGCACTGTTGGAACGCTACGCCGGAACGGTCGAGATCGTCACTCAAGGTTGCCCCGGACTGGTCGAGCAGGTAGAGCAAGGTGAATTGAACAGCGTACGCACCCGCGAGCTGATCGAGCATTACACATCACCCTTGCTGGCGCGGGGCGCAGACACCCTGATCCTCGGTTGCACTCACTATCCCTTCCTCGCTCCGTTGATTCGCGATGTAGTGGGCGACAATATCGCGCTGGTGGATACTGGCGCGGCAGTTGCGCGCCAACTTCTGCGGCGCATTGAATCGGAACTGCCTGATCGCGCGATCGGTGATGCCACTGCACAATTCTTCACCAGCGGCGACGCGGCGCTTGCTTCACGCATATTGTCGTTGTTGTGGAACACAAAAGTGATTGCAAAGCAGCTGCCGCAGACGTACTTATAACCTTGCGAATTTCTTCGCTGCAATCCAACGCATTGATACAAGGAATTCTCATGACTGCAGAAGACCTGGTGCGCTACGGCCACGACATCGAGAATCGCGGCTGGTGTGGCAGCAGGACCATCGTGTTCAGATAATCGCTACACAATTCAGGCCGGCAGGTTTGCGGGTGCAGATACGTGCTGCGCCAACAAACGGCGGATCTCAGGCACACATGAACCGCATCCGGTTCCCGCTTTCAAACACATTCCCACAGCTTCAACACTATCCAGCTTTTGTTCCCGAATCGCATTCATGATGGTTTTTTCACCGACGCTGAAACAGGCGCACACGGTGCGTCCGGTATTGGCCGCCACGCCTTTGGGTGGTCGCGCGGCCAGCAATCCGGCCAAATCTGCCGGATCGATCACGACCTGGCTGAACAGGCTTGCCAGCCATTCGCGTTCCGGCAGACGCTGGTCGGGCGCGATAAAGAACACTGCTTCCAGCCGGCCGTGTTGCAAACAAGCGGCGCGGTAGCGGCCCATCGCGGCATCGCGGTACTCAATTAGATCGCCTGAACAATCCAGTGCAGCCTGCACCCAATCCCGCCAATTCTCCGGCAGTACATCGCCGGCGATCTCGTGCCGCCAATATCCTGTGCCCTGTGTGCAGGCGCAATAATTGGCTTCCGGCAATGTGAGACGGTCACGGCTCAGTACAAAACCCTGCCAGGCCGGATGGCATGGTGCTACATATACCGGCGTGTGCTTCAATTCCGGCTGGCCGGAGATCGGGTCGGTGATCGGTGCGGCCAACGCGTCCACGCGGGCAGATCTTGCATAAACATCGTTCCAGTGCATAGGCACGAACACCGATCCGATACGCTGCTCGTCGCTGACCTGCACGCGCGCCAGCATGTTGCCGTGGCGGCTGCTCAGGCGCGCCAATCCGCCGTCCTGCAACCGGAATCTTTGCGCATCGCGCGCATGCATCTGCACGTAAGGCTCATACGAATGCGCATTCAGGCGCGGCACTTTGCCGGTGCGCGTCATCGTGTGCCACTGGTCGCGCAGGCGTCCGGTGTTCAGCACCAGTGGGAATTCGACATCTGTTGCCACGGCTGGCAGTTGCGCCGCAACGGCGATCATGCGCGCCTTGCCGCCGGGCGTATAAAACTTTCCGTCGGCAAACAGCCGCTGCGTGCCTTGCGGTGCTTGACTGTTGACCGGCCATTGCACCGGTTGCAGTGCGTCGTATTCCTCATCGCTGATCTCGGCTAATGCGCTGATGTCGAATGCCCGACCGCCGGAATTTTCAAACCCTGACAGTCGCGCATGCTCCCTGAAAATCTGCGCTGGTAGCGTATAGGGAAATGCCTCGGCATAGCCCATGCACCGTGCCACCTGCGTGACGATCCACCAGTCCGGCTTGGCCTCGCCCGCCGCCGACAGGAACGCGCGCTGCCGCGAGATGCGCCGCTCGGAATTGGTCACCGTGCCGTCCTTCTCGCCCCAGCCAGATGCGGGCAACAGGATGTCGGCACAGGCCGTGGTGTCGGTGTGCTGCACGCAATCGGAAACCACCACCAGTTCACAACCCAGCAGGGCGGCGCGCACCTTGTCCGCGTCCGGCATGCTCACCACCGGATTGGTGCCCATGATCCACACTGCCTTGATTTTTTTATCGGCGATTGCCTGGAACATGTCTACGGCTTTCAGTCCCGGTGCCTGCGCGATATTCTTTGCGTTCCAGAATCGCGCCACCCGATCCACACTCGCCGCATCGGACAAATCCATGTGTGCTGCCAGTTGATTGGCCAGCCCGCCGACCTCGCGTCCGCCCATCGCGTTCGGCTGGCCCGTCACCGAGAACGGCCCCATGCCGGGACGCCCAATACGTCCGGTCGCCAAATGCACGTTGATGATCGCGTTGCCCTTGTCCACGCCGCTGGAAGACTGGTTGATGCCCTGCGAGAAGACTGTCACGGTGCGTTCGGTGCGAGCGAACAGGCGGAAGAATTCGCTCACATCTGATTCTGCCATGCCGCACACCTGCGCCACCTTGGGAATCGAACTGACCGAGCGCGCCGCCTCGAAGGCTGCGGCGAAACCTTCCACATGCGCTTCGACGTAGGCTAGATCAAGCACATCTTCGCGGCGCAGATGATGCAGCAGGCCGTTGAACAGAAATGCATCGGCTCCCGGTGCGATCGCCAGATGCAAATCGGCGATGTCGCAAGTCGCGGTGCGTCTCGGGTCGATCACCACTACTTTCATTTCGGGGTGCGCCTTCTTCGCCGTCGCGAGGCGCTGGTATAGCACCGGATGCGCCCATGCAT
>JBARHM010000201.1:0-2673 GCA_049799235.1 Gallionella sp. | reverse complement strand
AGCTTACCCGGCGGCGCTTTGCCACAATGGGTATTACGCCAGAACGGCTGCTCCTGGGAGGAAGAATGACTTCGGTCGCTGATCATTTGTCCGAATACAACAAGGTTGATGTCGCCTTGGACACCTTTCCATACCCCGGTGTAACTACCAGTGTCGAGGCTTTGTGGATGGGTGTGCCTGTCTTAACCTTGCATGGCGACAGATTCCTTTCCCTTACCGCAAAGAGCGTGGCTCATCACGCAGGGTTGCCTGAATGGATCGCGATCAATAAGGACGATTATGTAGCCAAGGCCGTATCCTTTACCTCCGATCTTGAGCGCCTGGCAGCACTGCGAGCCGGTTTGCGTCAGCAGGTGCTGGCATCCCCGTTGTTTGATGCCCCGCGATTTGCTAGAAATTTCGAGGACGCCCTGTGGGGAATGTGGCAAGCGCGTAATAAACAGGGTTAGCACGCATGAAGCCAGCAAGAAACGACCCGTGCATCTGCGGCAGCGGAAAAAAGTACAAGCATTGTTGCGAGGGGAAAATCGCGTCGCGTTCTGCTGCACCTTCACCCGATGAATTCAATCAGCTGGTCTCTTTGTACAACGCCAGACGATATGCGGAGCTGGAAAGCCGCGCGAATGCGCTGACCGGGAGGTATCCGGATTCCGGATTCGCCTGGAAACTGCTCGGTGCTGCACTGCAGATGCAGGGCAAGAATGCGCTGCCGGCCTTTCAGACGACAGCACGGCTGATGTCCAGTGATGCCGAGGCACATTTCAACTTGGGAGTAGTACAGAAGAGCATCGGGCTGCTCGAAGATGCCGTTGCCAGTTACCGCCGCGCGCTGAAGCTCAACCCCGCTTATGCCGAGGCGCACGGCAATCTGGGCAATGCCCTGAAGGATCTAGGGCAACTCGATCAGGCGGTGGCAAGTTACCGCCAAGCGATAATGTTGAAACCGAATTCCGCGGATGCGCACAACAACCTGGGCACGGCCTTGCGAGACCTCGGCAAGCTTGAAGAGGCAATCGCCAGCTACCGCCGTGCTTTGCAGATCAATACCAATTATGCCGATGCCTATTACAACCTGGGCAATGCCCTGAAGGACGCAGGCCAGCTTGATGAGGCGGTCGCCAGCTACCGCAAGGTAATCGCTCTGAAACCGGACTTCGCCGATGCCCACAACAACCTGGGCGCGACCCTTAAGGAACTTGGTCAATTCGTTGATGCAGCCGCCACCTACCGTCGGCTAATCGAACTCAATCCCGACTTCGCCGAAGCGCATAACAATCTGGGCACTGTACTGAAAGACCTTGGCCAACTCAACGATGCGCTGGCAAGTTATCACCGTGCCCTGGAAATAAATCCCGATTACGCCGATGCATATTCCAATTTGGGAAACGCACTGAAGGAAATAGGTAAACTGGACGACGCTGTGACGAGCTATCGTTGCGCACTGGAAATCACGCATGATTTGACCGGTGCGTATAGCAGTCTCTTATTCACGCTTAACTACTCGGCCCGTTATTCCCCTTTGTATTGTCTCAATGAAGCCCGGAAATTCGGCAGGATAGTGACCGATAAAGTGGATAAGCGATTTAGCGCTTGGCAATGTGAAGCTACGCCTGAGCGTCTACGGGTTGGCTTGGTATCGGGTGATCTCCGTAACCATCCCGTCGGGTATTTTCTGGAAAGTCTGTTGGCACATATTGATCCATTGCGCATCGAATTGATCGCCTACCCGACCGACACCCAGACTGACGCACTCACTGCCCGCATCAAACCGTATTTTTCAGCATGGAAGCCGATATCAGCACTCAGCGACAAGGATGCTGCACACTTGATCCACTCTGACGGGGTGAACATTCTCATCGATCTCTCCGGGCATTCCCGACATGGTCGCCTGCCGATGTTCGCCTGGAAGCCAGCCCCTGTGCAGGCCGCATGGCTCGGTTACTTTGCCACGACCGGCGTTTCCGAGATCGATTACCTGCTGGCTGATCCGGTGGGTGTGCCAGAAGCTCACCGTGAACACTTCACCGAAACCGTGTGGTATCTGCCCGATACACGGTTATGTTTCAGCCCGCCTGATACTGAACTTTCCGTTTCACAGTTGCCTGCCCAGAATAGCGGTCATATCACCTTCGGCTGTTTCCAGAACATGGCCAAGGTGGGTGATGAGGTACTGACGGCGTGGTCAGATATCCTGGCTGCCCTGCCCGATTCGCGGTTGCGCTGGCAATGCCATCAACTCAAGGATCCGGCAGTGATGAAACAATTGATGCAGCGCTTGCAGCAACACTGTATCGATCCCGCGCGGATGAAGCTGCTGGGTTCTGTTACCCGCGAGGCATATCTGGCTGCTCACGCTGAAATAGACATGATACTGGATACGTTTCCGTATCCGGGCGGCACCACTACCTGCGAAGCGCTGTGGATGGGCGTGCCGACCCTGACCTTGGCGGGCGATACCTTGCTGTCCAGACAGGGTGCCAGCCTGCTGACGGCAGCCGGGTTAAGCGACTGGATAGCGGCCAGCAGCGAGGATTATGTCGCGAAAGCGCTCGCGTTCGCCGGCGACTTGCCCGGACTGGCTACGCTTCGGGCCGGCTTGCGCGAGCAGGTGCTGGCATCCCCGCTGTTCGATGCGCCGCGCTTTGCCCGCAACCTGGAAGATGCCCTGTGGGG